>CAYTYG010000030.1:0-5595 GCA_964441515.1 uncultured Treponema sp. | reverse complement strand
CAGGGCGCTCACGATGCCCGTTGTGACCGAGGAGAAGAGCCCGAAGGGGCTGCCTATAGCGATAGCCCAGTCCCCCACCTTCAGCCGGTCCGAGTCCCCCAGCCGGGCGACCCGGATGGAATCGGGGTCGTCGACCGTAAACTTCACGACCGCCATGTCCTTGCGCTCGTCCTTTCCCACCAGCTCTCCCTTGAACTCCCGTTCGTCGTGGAGCTTTACGGTTATCTCCGAGGCGCTCCCGGCTACGTGGTTGTTGGTCAGAATGTAAATAGTCTTCCCGTCCTTCCGCACGATGATGCCGGAACCGAGACCCTCCTGGTTGTACTCCCGGGGCGGCGGGGCGTTCTGGGTATCGTCCGGGGTTCCGAAAAAGAACCTCCAGGGAAACTCGTCCATCCGGGGGCCCTGGGCGGTCTTGGTCTCCACCACGGAGAGCTCGACGACGCTGGGCAGGACCGCCTCGGCCACGCGGTTGAAAGCCGTTTGAAGGGACTCCGCGTACGAGAGGGCCGCGTCCTCCGGTACGGCCGAGGAGGACGGCGCGGGGCCTTCCGCGTATACGATAGCCCCGGGCTGCGGGCGTCCCGGGGACGCCAAGGAAACGAACGCCACGGAAAACCCGATTATGATTCCAAGAAGAACCAGATTGATTAAAAAGAAGTTTCTCGAACTGAGCTTTTCCCTAAGCGACATAGCATTCTCCTCATATAGGGTATAGCGCTTTCGATTAATATACTACCGAACGGGGAGAATGGTTACACGGAAGGCCTCACCAGGAGGTCAGCACCTCGGGGCCGTCCGGGAGAATCGCGACGGTGTGCTCGAAATGCGCCGAATGCTTTCCGTCCTGGGTTACCACCGTCCAGTCGTCTTCCAGGAGCTCCACGTCGTCGGTGCCCAGGTTGATCATGGGCTCGATGGCCAGGACCATTCCGGGAACGATGCGCGGATTGGGTCCCGGGCTGACGTAGTTCGGAATCTGGGGATCCTCGTGCTGGGAGAAGCCGACCCCGTGCCCGCAGTACTGGCGCACCACGCCGTACCCACGGCTCCGGGCATGGCCGTAGACCGCCCGGGAGATGTCGTGGATGCGGCCCCCCACCCGGATGGCGGCGACGGCCTTTTCCAGGCACTCGCGGGTCGTGGCGAGCAGGGCTTCCGTTTCGGCGGACACCCTTCCCACGGGAACCGTGAAAGCGGCGTCGGAGAAAAATCCGCCCAGGTTGATCCCGCAGTCCAGGCCGACGATGTCCCCGCTCCGGAGCCTGCGGGCTCCAGGAATACCGTGGATAACCTCCTCGTTGACCGAGGTGCACAGGGAAGCCGGATACCCGTCGTAGCCTAGAAAGGCGGGCTCTCCCCCGGACCGGAAGATGAAATCACGGGCGAAAGCGTCCAGTTCACGGGTCGTCGTCCCTTCCTGCACCATCGGCCTCAATTCCCGGAAGAGCTCCGAGAGGAGTCGGCAGGACTCCCGGATTCCGCGTATCTGTTCCTCGTTCTTCAGCCTAAGCATGACTACCCCTGTTGTTCCTTATCGCGATCCATAGAGGCGCAGGGCCTCCGAATAATCCGGACAGACCGAGAGGGCGGCGGCCCAGGCCTCCCGGGCCTGCGACCGATCCCCGGCCGCGGCCAGGGACTTCCCCATCTCCGTGAGGGCGCGGGCTTTCCCTTCCGGGTCCGCCGTGCGGGAAGCCGCTATCCGGAACCGCTCCGCCGAGGCTCCGTAATTCCGAACCTGGGCGTACAGGACCCCCAGCGTGAAGGGGGCCTCGGGGCCGGCTTCCGCGGGCCCGTCCCGTTCCACGATCGAGACGGCCTCCTCCAGCCGGCCTTCCAGAATCCTGGACAGGGCCTCGAAGTACCAGGGCCGATCCAAATCAAGGCCCCGCGCCTTGAGCTGCCGGTAGATCTCCGCGGCCTCCGGGTACCTTTCCGCGGCGGCCAGGATCCCAAGAGCCCATTCCTGGGCGTACGGATCGTCCGGAAAGGCGTTCGAAATCCGAAGGGCGCGGGCATGGGCCGTCCCATCCCGGATGGACCGGCTCCGGATCTCGGCGGCGAGCACGGCCGTACGGGCTTCCCCGGAGGCAACGGCTGCGGGGGACTCCAGCTTTCCGAGGGCGCTTGAAGCCCGTCCCGTCCTCGCAAGATGCGCGGCGTAGGCCCGGATAGCGGACGGGTCCTCCGGAAAGAGGTCCGCCATCCGGGAATACCAGAATTCCCTGCGGCCCTCGTCCTCCTCCAGGGACGCGAGGGCGGTATAGGGCTTCCAGGAATACGCCGGATAGGAATGCGTCAGCTCCACCAGGTATTCCCGGGCCCATCCACGCTCGTCCAGCAGGAGTGCCGCCTCGGCTTTTTTCAGGAGATCCGCGGGCTCCGGGTCTCCGTCCGGTTCGGAGAGCAGCAGGTCCGGAACCCCCGCGTCCCAGGCCAGATCCGGGCTCACCGCGGCCCCCATGTTCCGGGCCTGCCGGAGGAGGAAAGCCGCCCCGCCCCGGTCTCCCTCGAGCATACGGAGAAGGGCCGCGTCGATCGCCGGCTCTCCCCTTCGTGCATATTCGGAAATCCTGCGCAGGACCTCCGCGTCGCCGGCTCCCCGGGCTTCCCGGCCCGATTCCGCGCTGGCCCGGAGGAAGGCCTCCGCGAACCAAGCCCCCCGGACACCGGGATCCAGGGGAACGGGAAAGAGGGCGAGGGCATCCCCGGCGCGGCCCGAGTCCATATAGGCGCGACAGGCGCAGAGGGCGATATCCTCGTACGTCGGGTAAGCACGGCGGGCGGAATCCGCGGCCCGGGCGGCTATTCCGGTATCCCCCAGAAGCTCCGCTGCCCGGAACGCCCGGGAAAGGAGCCGCAGCCATTCCGAGCAGCTCTCCGCCCGGCGGGAGGCCCGCGCTAGGAGCTTCTCGATGTCGGCGGTATCCGCCTTCCCCGGCTCCCGTTCCATCGCGGCGTCCAGCCTCGCAAGGGAGTCCTCGAACCGGCCGCCGAGGCCGCAGGAGGCGGCCGAAACGGCAAGCAGCAGAACCGCGAGAGCGGTCCACGGCGCCTCAGGGCTCGACGGTCCCCGACTTCCACACCGCATCCAGAACCCCGTTCACGAACCGGTAGGAGTCCTCCGATCCGTACTCCTTAACGATCTCTATCGCCTCGTCGATCGTGATCTGCGCGGGTATGTCCTTCTGGTAGAGGAGCGAATAGACGGAGAGACGGAGTACGGCCAGATCGACCTTCTTCAGGCGCTCCAGGCTCCAGTGCTCCAGATGCTTCCGGATGCAGGAATCCACGGCCTCGATATTCTCGATTGTGCCCGATATGAGGAGGCTCGCGAAAGTCCTGAGTTCATCCTCCAGGGTTTCCCTCTTTTCCTTCTCAAGCCAAGCGAAGGACAGAAGATCCGCAAGGGGCGTCCCCGAGGCGTCCCAGGCGTAGAGGGCCTGGAACGCGAGGATGCGTCCTTTCCGGCGGGAAGCCATCCCTAGAATTCCAGCTTCTCGTCGATGATCTTGATGGTGGCTTCCGCGCGCAGCTGGGCGACGAGGGCCTGCTCGATCTGCGCAAGGACCGCCTGAACCTTCTGCATGCCCAGTTTATACTGGATCAGCTGGTGGACCGTGTTGTTCTGCCCGGGTATGAGATCGGTCAATCCCAGGAAACGCTCCGGCGTGTGGTCCTCCACCCGGAGTATCGCGTACCCGGTGAGGCGGACCCCCGCGGCCTCAACGGGCTCGCTCGTCTGGCCGGGCTTCGTGTTGAAGGCGGCGTCCGAAAACTTCTGCCCGAAGGCCCGCACGGCTTCCGCCGTCTTGGGCATAGAGAACTGGGAGGAGGCCTTGTACGGCATGTCCCCGGCCAGGGCCCGGGTCACGAACTCCCCGAATTTCGCCGGCGAGGCCTTTATCTGGGCGGATAGCCCGTTGAGGGTATCCAGGGCCTTCTTCCTTTCCTCGGGGGACTTGTCCTTGAGGTCGACGTAGACCATGGATATCCGCGCCATCTCCGGAACGAAGTATTCCTTCTTGTTGAATTCGTATTCCTTGATGATCTCGTCCGCCGTGGGGGGCGAAACCGCCTTGAGCCGGTCCGAATGCTTGGTCTGGATGAATTTCTGCAGGAGCACCTGCTGGCGCGCCCATATCTTGACGTCCAGGGGGATACCCTGGGAACGAAGCACCTTTTCCAGATGCGTTTCGTTGGCGCCGGCTCCCAGCTGGGCCACGGCGTTGGCTATGTAGCCGGATATCTCGGATTCCGCGGCGGCGATTTTCTCCCGCTCGCAGTACTGCAGGAACAGGGCGTTGTTGATGCGGGACTGCAGGAGCTGCTGCCGCTCGTCCGGGGTCAGTTTACGGTTCAGCAGGGACTCCAGCCTCTCGAAATCGACCTTGAGGGTCCGCTGGGAAATGACTTCCTGGCGGGTCAACCGCACCGTGGCCACGGAAGTGTCGATCATGGTCTGGGCGTTCAGGGAAACGGCGGCAAAAATAAGAAGAACGGATACAAGGCTGCGACGCATAGACAGTCCTTATCGGATCAAATTGACGACCCCCAGGGCGGCCGTCCTTTCTAAATGGAAACAATTTATCCGAAGAAAGGTAAACAAATCCCCGCATTTATGCAAGATGCGCGGTCCTTCAGGCTCCGAGACGCCTCAGAAGGGGCCGTATCCCCGGGAGGCGGGGCGCCATGGCTTCGGCCCTGCGCAGAGCCTCCAGGGCCTCCTCCCTCCTGCCGGACTTGAGAAGGACCTCCGCTTTCCTGCGAAGAAAACGCGCGGCGTCCTCGGGATGCGGCAGAAACCGGGCGGTCTCGTCCAGGATTTCCAGGTAGTCGGCGGGCCGGTCGACGTCCGGAATCCCTTCCAGGACCAGCCGGCGGAACTGCAGGAGGACCACCTCGAAGAAATAGCCGAAGGCGGGCTTCTCCCGCTCCATTTCGATCAGCCTTTTATATATGTCGTAGGCCTTGCGCCACTGACCGCGCTTTTCGTAGAGCCCCGCGACGCAAAATTCCGCGTCCATGGCTTCCGAACGTTCGAAAAAACGGACCAGCCGGGTGCGCTTATCCGAAGCTATGGACTCGTAGAATTTCAAGGCCTCATCGTCCCGATCATGCAAAAGGTCGTAGAGGACCAGCTTGGCCCGATATTCCGGATCCTCCCGGCGCTCCAGAAGCCAAGCCCTGTACTCGAACGCGGGAGTTTCCTTCCGGGCGACGGCTTTTTTCAGTTTACGGTCGTACTCGTGGCGAAGCTCCGGATTGGAAAGGGTCCGGTAGGCTTCCAAGAGAAGGCGCATCGACGTATCGCCGCTGCGGGCCGTATCGGGATGGAGCGCCTTGGCCTTTTTACGAAAGGCGCTCTTTATCTCCCGGGAGCTCGCCTCCGGCCTCACCCCCAGGAAATCGTAATATGTCGACACGAAGCCGCCTCTCTTGCCAACCCCGGCGGTGCCGGGAACTTTACGTATGCTTTTCTGCGCAGGCTGCGGAAGAACCCGTCGAACTTGCCGATGCCGGCGTCCGAAGGCTCTACCGCCCGGCCGCAGCCGGGCGAAAGGGTTTACTGCTGAAGGGAAGGACCCGCGG
>CAYTYG010000029.1:0-15790 GCA_964441515.1 uncultured Treponema sp. | reverse complement strand
CGGCTTCCCCGAGACCCGCCAGCACGGGGGCCAGGTCTCCTTCCGTAACCACGTGCCCGGGAGCCGCCGCGGGCAGGTCCGCCACGACGCCCCGCCCGACGAAGCGTCCGGCGTCGAGCCTGTCCAGGGTCGGGGCGCCGGGCAGGATATGCCCCGGGGCGTCCACGTGGGTCCCGGTGTGGGAGAACAGGGAGATGCGCTTTTCCGCGAAGCCCTGGGCCTGGATGGTCGTCGCGTTTTCCAGGACCGGGGGTTCCGTGCCCGGGTACACGGGCATGGCCGGTTCGATGTAGTGCGTCAGGTCCAGGACGATCACGCCCGGTCCCCGGCCTTCCCCGCGGAATGGGCGGCCAGATAGTCCCGGGCCGCCTCGGGCGGAAGGATGTCCCCAATGGAAAACCGGGCCTTCGGGCGCCGGGCGGAGATGCCCAGGATGAACTCGCGTATCCTTTCCATCGCCTCCGGGAAGTCCCCCAGGGACAGGCCGGGAGGCACCGCGATCACCTTCTTGTCCTCCCTGCCGTCCTTTCGGAGCACCAGGAGCCCGGCGGGGTCGGCTTCCGCGACGGATCCCCGAGGCAGGGGTTCCCGGGTGAGCATATAGCAGTCCACCCCCTCCCCGTCCTCGGTTCGCGTGTCCAGGACGAAGCCGTAGGGATAGGGGTAGGGCAGGAGGACGCGGTCCTCCCGCACCAGATTGAGGTCCAGGTCGTAGTTGCGCTTGATCCGGGAGCCCCGGTCGTTCTCTATGAACACCTTCATGCGGTCTATCCCCGAACGGGCTGTCTTAGATCGTGAGGAGCGTCTCCCGCTCCTTCAGGATACGGGTGAGTTCCCCGCCCCATCGCATCACCTCGATGCCCAGGGCCTCCAGCTTCTCCGTCACCCCGAACTGGTCCGCGCAGGACTTGCACGCCGATACCTTCACCCCGACCTGCAGGAGCTCCCGTATCTTCGTCTGCACCAGCTCCGATTCCGCGACGAGCTTCGCGGGGGAGCCCCAGATGATGACGGTCACCGCGTCCCACCACTCCCGGGAAAGGGAATTCCGGGCGTACATGGCCACCATCTTGTCGAAGGTCCCGGTGTCCGCGTTCGTCCAGAGTATGTACAGCTTGTCCACGCGCTCCTCCTTCCGGCCCGTACACGGTACAGCCTGGAAGCCCGTCTGTCCATACCGGGCCGCCCGGCTCCTTGCCCCCGGCCGCCCGGCGCGTGTAGTATGGTCCGGCCCGCGGCAAGCGGGCCTGTCGTTAAACCGGAGGGGAAATGGCTTTGGAACGGACCTTTATCATGTTGAAACCCGGGGTTCTGCCCCGCAGGCTCGTCGGGGAGATCCTGTCCCGCATAGAAAAGAAGGGGCTGGACATCCTGGCGATCAAGACCGTCCGCATCACCCGGGAGCTGGCGGAGAACCACTACGCGGAGCACCGTGGGAAACCCTTTTTCCCCGGCCTCGTGGACTACATCACCTCGGGCCCCGTGGTGGCCATGGTCGTGCAGGGGGACGGGGCCGTGTCGACGCTCCGAAGGCTCTGCGGCGCCACCAAGGCGGAGGAGGCGGCCCCCGGCACGATACGCGGGGATTACGCGATGCATACCGGCCTCAACATCATCCACGCCTCCGACTCCCCCGAGAGCGCGGCCCGGGAGATCGGGCTCTTCTTCCGGCCCGGGGATATCCTAGAGTGGGAAGACGGGAACCATGGCTGGATCTGATACCGGCGGCCGGGAGCTTCCCCGCTGGGACGTGCGCCCCGTCTACCCGGGCTTCGATTCCCCGGAGTACCTCGCGGACCGGGAGGAGTTGGCCCGCCGGGCCTCGGAGTACCTGGACCACCTGGGTTCCAGCCCGGGGCCGGCGGATTTCGCGGCCTGGCTCCGCAGGGCGATATCCTTGAGCAACGAGGCGGGGTCCCTTGCGGAGACCCTGGGCTCCTACGCCTACGTGCGGTTCACGACGGCCACCACGGACCAAGCGGCCCTGGCCGAGCTAAACCGCCTGGAGGAGATGGAGCTTCCCCTCAAGAGGGCCGGGGTTCTCCTGCGGAACGTCCTGGCCTCGAGGAAGGCCGAGGTGGAGGCCCTGGCCGCCGCGGACCCCCGGATCGCGCCCTACGCCTTCCACCTGCGGGAGGAGACCTTCCGGGCCTCCCGGCAGATGTCCCCCGAACTGGAGGACCTCGCGGAGGACCTGAACCGCTCGGGCGGGGACGCCTGGGGCCGCTTGCAGGAGCAGGTTTCCTCCACCATCCGCATGCTCTGGGACGAGGCCTCGGGGGAGCGCAAGACGACCGTGCAGCTCCGGGCCCTGGCCTCGGACCCGGACCGGAGTGTGCGGGAAAAGGCCTACGATCTGGAGATGCGGGCCTGGGACGGAATGAAGATTCCCCTGGCCGCGGCCCTGAACGGGGTGAAGGGCTTCTCCGTCATCCTGGACCGGCGCCGGGGTTGGTCCGGCCCCCTGGAGAAGTCCGTGGAGCAGGCCCGCATCACCCGGCAGACCCTGGACGCCCTCATCCGGGCCATGGAGGAGAGCCTTCCCCTCTGGAGGCGCTACCTCAAGATCAAGGCGCGGTGCCTGGGCGTCCCCGCCTGCGCCTTCTACGATATATTCGCCCCCGTGGGGGACGCGGCGCGTTCCTGGGGCTTCCCCGAGGCCCGGGGCTTCATCGCGGAGAAGTTCGGGGCCTTCTCCCCCGAAATGGGGGAGTTCGCGGAGCGCGCCTTCCGGGAGGGCTGGATCGACGCCGAACCCCGGGAGGGCAAGGTGGGAGGGGCCTACTGCATCTCCTTCCCGGACCGGGGGGTCTCCCGCATCCTCTGCAACTTCGACGGGAGCTTCGCGGAGGTGTCCACCCTGGCCCACGAGCTGGGGCACGCCTACCATCACGAGGTTATCAAGGACATTCCCTACCGGCTGGCCCAGTACCCCATGACCCTGGCCGAAACGGCCAGCATTTTCGCGGAGACGGTGGTCTTCGAGGAGGCCGTGAAGGGCATGCCCCCCCGGCAGAGGATGGGCCTCCTGGAGCTCAACCTCCAGAACGCATGCCAGATCCTGGTGGACATCCTCTCGCGCTTCTATTTCGAGAAGAGCGTCTTCGCCCGGAGGCCCTCGGCGGAACTGGGTGCCGAGGAATTCTGCGACCTCATGCGGGAAGCCCAGGATGCGACCTACGGGGACGGGCTGGAGAGGGACAAGCGGCACCCGTTCATGTGGGCCGTGAAGTCCCACTACTACAGCCCCGACCTGGCCTTCTACAACTTCCCCTACGCCTTCGGTCTGCTGTTCGGGGTGGGGCTCTACGCCCGGTACCGGGAGGAGGGCCCCTCCTTCGCGGCCGCGTACCGGCGCATCCTGGCCCAGACCGGACGCATGGGGGCCGTGGAGCTTGCCCGGCAGGCGGGGTTCGACATCGAGTCCCGGGAATTCTGGCGATCCGGCGTGGGCGTCTTCGCCCGGCAGGTGGACGAGTTCGAGGCCCTGGCCCCCCAGCCGGCGGGCGGGCCGAAGGGCGCGTAGGGGGTGGCCGGCATCCCGGACTTCGCGGCGGCGGGCCCCACGCCCTTGAACACGGTCTCCATCCGGGCGCGCAGGGCCGCCTGTCGACTCGGGCCGTATCCCTTACTGTCCGTTCATCTCCTCGAAGAGCCAAGTGGACAGGTAGCGCTCCCCCGAGTCCGGCAGGAAGACGACGATCAGCTTCCCCCCGCTCTCGGGGCGACGGGCGACCTGGCGCGCGGCCCATAGGGCGGCCCCCGAGGATATCCCCGCGAGGATCCCCTCCTCCCGGGCCAGGGTTCGGGCCGTCCGCCCCGCGTCCTCGTGGCGGACCCGGATCACCTCGTCGACGGCCTTGGGATCGTAGACGGCCGGGACGAAGCCCGCGCCGATGCCCTGGATCTTGTGCGGCCCGGGTTGGCCCCCGGAGAGGACCGGGGAGTCCGCGGGCTCCACGGCCACGGCGCGGAAGGAGGGCTTCCTCTCCCGGAGGACCCGGGAGACGCCGGTGATCGTCCCCCCCGTGCCCACCCCCGCCACGAAGACGTCCACCTTGCCTTCCGTGTCCCGCCAGACCTCCTCGGCCGTCGTGCGGCCGTGGACACCGGGGTTCGAGGGGTTGTCGAACTGCATGGGCAGGAAGGCTCCCGGTGTCGAAGCGGCGATTTCCCGCGCCTTTGCTATGGCCCCGGACATGCCTTTCGATCCCTCGGTCAGGACGAGTTCGGCACCGTACGCGGCCAGGAGCTTGCGGCGCTCCAAGCTCATGGTCTCCGGCATGGTAAGGATGATGCGGTATCCCCGGGCGGCCGCCACCGCGGCCAGCGCCACGCCCGTGTTCCCGGAGGTGGGCTCCACCAGGACGGATCCCTTCCCGAGGGCGCCCGATTTCTCGGCCGCCTCTATCATCGCCAGCCCGATGCGGTCCTTGGCGCTGGCGAAGGGATTGAAGGATTCCACTTTCGCTAGGATAGTCGCGCCGGGCGCCGCGCCCTCCGCGCGTACCTTGACGAGGGGCGTATTCCCGATGAGGTCGGTGATTCGTTCCGCGTACTTCATGTCTTTCCTCCCGCGGGTGGTCCCCGGAAAATCCGAAGACGGCAGCCAAGAAGGTAACAAAAAAATTGACGGATAGAAACAACCATGGTACTACTCGATTATGGTCATGACACTAATATGGCCATAATCCAGCGCCTACTAAGGGAGGCTTGCCGTGGCGGAAAAAAAAGAAGGGAAGAAGTCGCTCTTCTACCGGTTCCTGGACTGGGTGGAGAGGACGGGGAACAAGCTGCCGGACCCGTTCACGATGTTCGTGGGACTGGTGGTCATCGTGCTGCTGCTTTCGTTAGCCCTGGCGATGGCGGGCGTGAAGGTAAAACACCCGACGAAGGACCAGATGGTTGCGGTGAAAAACCTGCTGAGCGGCGAAGGCCTCCAGTACATGTTCGTCAACGTCACCAAGAACTTCGTCGGCTTCGCGCCCCTGGGGCTCGTGCTGACCATGATGCTGGGTATAGGTCTGGCGGAGCAGGTCGGACTGATGAACGCCTTCATGAAGCGATTCATCATCGGCGCTCCCAAGCAGCTCCTGGTGACCGCCATCATCCTCATCGGAATCTGCGGCAACCTCGCCTCGGACGCCTCCATCATCATCATCCCGCCCCTGGCGGGGGCCATCTTCTACGGCGCCAAGCGCAATCCCCTTGTGGGCATAGCCATAGGCTACGCCGCATGCTGCGCGGGCTTCACGGCCAACCTCCTGATCGTGGGAACCGACGCCCTCCTGGCCGGGATCACCCAGGAGGCCGCCAAGATTATAGACCCCAATATGACCGTGAACCCCGCCGTGAACTACTATTTCATGATCGTCTCCACGATCCTTCTGACCGTGGCGGGCGTCTGGGTCTCCGCGGGCCTCGAGAAGCGGATGGGGACCTACACCCCCAAGGCCGGGTTCAAGGTTGTGGAGACCAGTATGGAAGTCTCCTCCGAGGAAAAGAAGGGGCTTAGGGCGGCGGGCATCGCCACCCTGATCTACTGGGTCGTCGTGATAGCCTTCCTCGTGCCCAAGAACTCCTTCCTGCGAAACCCCAAGGGCGGACTGGTGCCGTCCCCCTTCCTGAACAGCATCATAGCCCTCATTTTCCTCTGGTTCGTGGCCATAGGCGTCGCCTACGGCAGGAAGCTCGGAAAGATAAAGAACGGCGGCGACGTGGCCAAACACATGACCGCGGCCATCAAGGACATGGGCAGCTACATCGTGCTCGTCTTCGTCATCGCCCAGTTCACGGCCTACTTCAACTGGACGAACCTGGGCCTGATCCTGGCCATCTCCCTGGGGAACCTTCTGAAGGCCTGGAACTTCACGGGCATAGCCATGGTCGTCCTCATGATCCTGTTCACGGCCTTCGTGAACCTCTTCATCGGGAGCGGGTCCGCGAAGTGGGCCCTCCTGGCCCCGGTGTTCGTGCCCATGTTCATGATGGTGGGATACACCCCGGCCTTCGCCCAGGTGGCCTACCGGATCGGCGACTCCACGACCAACGCCCTCACGCCCCTGTTCCCGTACTTCCCGATCCTGCTTGGATTCCTGAGAAGGTACGACGAGGACGTGGGCATAGGTACGGTCATGTCCTTGACGATACCCTTCACCATCGTC
Source organism: uncultured Treponema sp. (assembly GCA_964441515.1). Taxonomy (GTDB): domain Bacteria; phylum Spirochaetota; class Spirochaetia; order Treponematales; family UBA12059; genus JAAYUR01. The sequence continues at coordinate 9,626 of CAYTYG010000029.1, read as the reverse complement.
TTCGGCCTGGTCTGGCTGGTGCAGATCGTGGCCTGGATGCTTTTAAATCTCCCCTTGGGACCCGGCGCGGCCATATTCCTGTAGGGTAGGGGGACCGAACGGGGCGCCCTGCGGGCGCCCCGGACGACAGGATACGACCCGCCCGGATTCCTCCCGGGGCTTATAATCCGTACAAGGAGACATCCGATGGATCTGAACGAGGCGATACGGCGGGAGGCGGCGGAGGCCTTCCCGTGGGTGGTGGAGCTCCGCCGGGATATACACCGCAACCCGGAGCCCTCGGGAAAGGAGACCCGCACCTCGGCCCTGGTGGCCCGGACCCTGCGGGAGCTGGGCGTCGATGCCCGGGAAGGCTTTTTCAAGACCGGCGTCGCCGGCGTCATCCGGGGCGGAAAGCCCGGGCCGACCCTGGGCCTCCGGTTCGACATGGACGCCCTGGAGATGCAGGAGCTGAACGAGGTCGAATATAAATCGACGGTGCCCGGGGTGATGCACGCCTGCGGGCACGACGGGCACACGGCCATGGGCCTCGGGACCGCCCGCATCCTCCAGCGGATGAAGGAGCATATCCACGGGACGGTAAAGCTCATTTTCCAGCCCGCGGAGGAGGACGCACCCGGCGGAGGAGGGGCCCAGTACATGATACGGGACGGGGTGCTCCGGGAGCCGGACGTGGACTGGATGCTGGGGATGCACCTCTGGCCGGACCTCCCCCTGGGGACCGTGGGGACCCGTCCCGGACCCATCATGGCGGGCTCCGATCCCTTCCGGATCACCGTGACGGGCAAGGGCGGCCACGCGGCCATGCCCCACAAGGGCGTGGACCCCATCTACGTAGGCAGCCAGATCGTCTGCTCCCTGCAGAGCGTCGTCTCCCGCGGGGTGGACCCCTTCGAGCCGGCGGTGGTCACGGTGGGCATGTTCCAGGGAGGCTCCCGGTACAACGTCATACCGGAGACCGCCGTCCTCCAGGGGACCGTCCGGAGCTTCGACGAGTCCGTGAGGCTCTCCATCCGGGACCGGGTGATCGCCATCGCCCAGAAGACGGCGGAGGCCCTGGGCGGACGGGCCGAGGTGGACTACCGCCTCACCTATCCGCCCCTCATAAACGATTCGGAGGTCTACGCGAAGGTCCGAAAGCTCATCGAGGACATTCTGGGTCCGGCCTCCTACGTGGAAGTGCCGCGCCCGAACCCCGGCGGGGAGGACTTCGCGTTCTTCGCCAAGGCCGTGCCTTCCGTCTACACGTTCCTGGGGTACGCGAAGGAGGGGGAGCCTCCGGTCCAGCCCCACAATCCCCATTACGACTTCGACGAGAGGGCCCTGGAGACGGGCCTGCGGGTTTTCGTCAAGTGCGCCCTGGAACTGGGCCGGGAGGGCTGAGATGGACATCGACTGGGCCGCCCTGGAGTCCGAGCTGATCGCGAACCGCCGGCTCTTCCACGCCCACGCGGAGAGCGGCTTCACCGAGTTCTGGACCGCCTCCCGGGCGGCCGGGGTCCTGCGGGGCCTCGGGTACGGGCTCAAGGTGGGCCCCCAGATCATGGACGGCCCCTCCCGGATGGGAGTCCCGCCGGCGGAGGTCCTGGAGGCCTGCCGGGCCCGGGCCCTCTCGGAGGGGGCCGACCCGGAGCTCGTTGCCCGTATGGGGGACGGGTACACCGCCGTCGCGGGGGTCCTCGAAAACGGTCCCGGCCCCGTCCTGGGATTCCGCTTCGACATGGACGGGGTGGACGTGGGGGAGTCCGAGAGCCCGGACCACCTTCCCCGCAGGGAGGGCTTCGCCTCGAGGCACGGGGGGGTGATGCACGCCTGCGGGCACGACGGGCACGTATCCATAGGCCTGGCCCTGGCCCGCCTCCTGGCGGAGAACCGTGGGTCCTGGAGGGGGACGGTCAAGCTCGTCTTCCAACCCGCGGAGGAGGGGGTCCGGGGAGCAAAGAGCATAGCGGAAAGCGGTTTCCTGGACGACGCGGACTACATGATAGCCGGGCACCTGGGCATACTCCCGGACGGCCGGGACACCCTCTACTGCGGAGTGGGGGACTTCCTCCCCACCACCAAGCTGGACGTCCGTTTCGAGGGGGCCTCCGCCCACGCGGGGATGAACCCGGAGAAGGGCCGGAACGCCGTGCTGGCGGCCTGCTCCGCGGCCCTCCAGGTGAGCGGGATATCCCGCCACTCCGGGGGAGCCACCCGGATCAACGTAGGCCGGATCGAGGGCGGGGGGGGCCGAAACGTGGTGCCGGAAAAGGCCTTCCTGGCCCTGGAAACCCGGGGCGCCACCTCGGAGCTCAACGAGTACATGGCCGGGGAGGTGGAGCGCATCGTGGAGGGCGTCGGGATCGCGTACGGCGTGGGCACCCACATCGAGAGGATGGGAGAGGCCCTGGGGGCCTCCAGCGACCCGGAGCTCTCGGAGCACGCGGCGGCCTGCGCCGCGGAGGCGGGGTACGCCCGGACCGTGCGGGAGAGCGTGCCCCTGGGGGGGAGCGAGGACTATTCCTTCCTGATGAAGCGGGTCCAGTCCCGGGGCGGGAAGGCCCTGTACGTCCTGTTCGGTACGGTCCTGGCGAACCTGCACCACAACTCCCGGTTCGACTTCCGGGAGGAGGACCTGGTCAAGGCCGCCCGGCTGCTGTACCTCCTTGCGCGCAGGCTGGGCGCCTAGCGTTGCCAAGCCGCGCCGGGGGGCGTAGAATCGGGAGTCAGCATACCGCAGAAGAAAGTGGGCAGCCGGACGCATGAAAACCAGGATAGGACTGATAGGACCGGAGGATTCCCTGGCCCGGATACTGCCCGTGGCCTCGGAGTTCGAGGGCAAGATCGAGATACTGCGGAAGGTCTACGAGTCCAAGGAGGAGAGCCTAGCCCTGGTCCGGGAGGCCCAGGGGGACGTGGACGTCTTCCTGTTCTCCGGGATCATCCCCTACATGATCGTCGCCTACGCCCGGGGCACGGACAAGCCCTGCGTCTTCATCCCGCGCCTGGGCACCAGCGTCATACGGGCCCTCTGGGACATGCGCACCGACGGGGCGGACTACCGCCGGATCAGCGTGGACTCCATAGACCGCAGGGACGTCGAGGAGGCCGCCGAGGAGCTGGGCTTCGAGTTCGAGACCCTGGAGGTGGTGGAGTACGAGGAGGGAATCACCTACGAGGCCCTGGCGGGGCTCCACCGGGAGTTCTACGACGCCGGGAAGACGGCCGCCGCCCTGACCGGGCTCTCCCGGACCCACCGGGTCCTGAAGGAGGCCGGAGTCCGGGCCTACAAGACCTACCCCACCAAGTACCTCATACGGGAATACATCCAGAAGGCCATCCACATAGCGGAGGCGAACAAGATGATGGCCTACCAGATCGCGGTCATCATCCTGAAGATCCGGGGCGGCGGAGCCGCCGCCTCCGCGCCCTGGTACGACCGCATGCGGGTCAAGAACTCCTTCGAACGGATACTAATCAGCTATACGAAGAAGATCTTCGGGTCCATGTTCCCCTTCGGCCGGGACGAGTACATCGTCTTCACGACCCGGGGTACCATGGAGGACATGAGCTCCATCGAGGAGCTCCTGGACGCCGCCTCGGGCCTGGGAATCGAGTTTTCCGCGGGGCTGGGCTACGGATCCACGTCCTTCAACGCGGAGTACAACGCCCGCTGCGCCCTGGATCGGGCGGACGCCTCCCCCGAGTCCTGCATGTTCGCCGTGGACGTGGACGGGGAAATTCTGGGGCCCGTCAGCTCCCGAAAAAGCCCCCTCCGGTACAATATCTCCGAGTCGGACCCCTCGGTGCGGAACGCGGCCTCCGAAACGGGGCTGTCCGCCGCCTACGTCTCCAAGATCAAGTCCCTGATGGCCATGACCCGGAAGAGACGCTTCGACGCCGAGGAGCTGTCCGCGTTCCTGGACATCAGCCCCCGGAGCGCCCGAAGGATACTGCAGTCCCTGGAGGACGCCGGGCGCGCCCGGATCGCCGCCCTGGAGAGCAAGTCCCAGGCGGGTCGTCCCCGCAGGGTCTACGAGCTGAACCTGTGAAGCGGACGGCCGGCGCGCCGGATGAAAGGCGCCGCGCCTAGTACCCCGCGAGTATCCGGCTTATCCGCTCGGGGCCTATCCCCAGGACGAAGCCCGCCAGGCGCGGACCCCGTTCCTTTCCAAGGAGGGCCCGGTAGGCCAGCTTGAAGAAATCCTTGGGCTCCAGGCCGTTCTCCTGGGCAATCGCATAGATCCTCTCGGCCATGGCGGACTCGTCCAGGCCTTCCGACGCGGCGGCTTCCCGCAGGGCCGCCAGGGCGGCTTTCTCGTTCGGCTTCACCTCGATCGCGGAGCCGTCGGAGCGGAGGCGGAAACGGAAGTCCTCGGGGGAGAACTTGGTGATCCAGTTCCAGGCGCACTGGGCGCGCACCCGGAGCTTGGGCTCCTGGTCCTTCGCCAGGTCCGGGAGCCGGGCCAGGGTTTTCTCGATATCCCCGTCGTTCATCTGCAGGAGGTTGCAGAGGTGGCGGAACCCGCCCACCACCTGGTAGGGCATTTGGGGATCCGGCTCCCCGGGCTGGGAGAGCTCGTAGATGCGCCGTTCCCGGGCCAGGTCGTCGGGGTCCGCGAGGGTTTCCTTTCCGTAGTAGATCCGCTCGGTCTTGTCGTAGTCCTCGTAGATCTTGATGGCGTCCAGGTCGAAGGAGATGGCGAACTCCGTGTTCGGACGGGTGCCGGCGAAGAGGTAGCGGGTCACCTCGGGGGTGTAGACCTCCAGGACGTCGTAGAGGTCGATTACCTCCCCGGAGGAGGAGGATATCTTGCCGCCGCGGCCCTTGATCGATATGAAGTCGTACTGGAAGGACACGGGGGCCTCGGTTCCGTACACGACCTGGACGATCCGCTCCGCCGTGTCGAAGGACCCGCCCTGGGAGTGGTGGTCCTTGCCCGCGGGCTCGAAGTCCACCTTCTCGTGCGCCCAGCGCATGGGCCAGTCGATCCGCCAGAAGAGCTTGGCCCCCTTGGCCGTCCGCAGGTCGACGGAGGCCTCGTTCCCGCAGTCCGAGCAGGCGTAGGAAAGCCCCCACTCGCCGTCCCAGGAGGTGATCCGGGTCTCGTCGTGGTTGCACTTGTCGCAGAAAATCGAGACGGGCCACCAGTCCCCGGAGAGGTCCTCGGCGCGGAACTCGTCCAGCACGGCCTTGATCTCGGCGCGCTTTTCCAGGGCCGTGCGCATGCCCTGGGCGTACATCGAGGAGCGGTAGCGTTGGGCCTGGTAGAGGAACTCGGGGCGTATGCCCACGACGGGGAGTATCCTCTCCACGTTCACCTCGTGGTGGCGGGCGTAGCTCTCCTCCTTGCCGTAGGGGTCCGGGACCAGGTTGATGGGATACCGCAGGTGCTCCTTCAGCAGCTCCTGGTTCGGCATGTTCTTGGGAACCTTCCGGAAGACGTCGTAGTCGTCCCAGCTGTAGATGAAGCGCACCTTCTTGCCCAGGCGCTTAAGGCCCCGCACCACGAGCTCCGTGGAGATGATCTCCCGGAAGTTCCCGATATGCACCGTGCCCGAGGGGGTGATGCCGCTGGCGCAGGTGTACTGGTCCTTGTCGCCCTTGTCCCGGATGATTTTTTCCGCGTACGCGTCCGCCCAGTGGGCCGTCTTCTTCGGTTCCATGCGCGGGAGTATACAGAACGGAAAGCCTTCCTACAATAGGAGTTCCCCGTCCTTTTCCACGACGACTTCCTTCCCGTCCGGCATCACGGCGGTGATGGTGGGCTCCGTCACCAGGCCGTCGAAGTGCACCAGGGCCGGGGCGTCCTCGTCGTAGTTGGAGCCGATGGCGAAGTGGCAGGTGCGGAAGGCCTTCTCGTCCTCCAGCATGTTGCCCGTAACCCGGGCGCTGGGGTTGAGGCCTATGCCCAGCTCCCCGAGGTTCCGGGCGTTCCGTGCGTACAGGGCGCCCTTTTCCGGGGGGATGCGGCCCTCCTCGGCCATGCGCCGGGCGCTCCCGGCCCCCTCCTCCAGGGAGGCCCGGACCTCGTCCGCCTCGGCCCCCCCGGACACCTCCACCACGAAGCCCTCCTTGACCCGCACCGCGACGGGACGGGCCAGGACGAGGTCCCCGGACATGCAGGAGATGGAGCCGTCGAACACGATGGTGCCCGAGGCCGTGGAGAGCTCCGGGGAGAAGAAGACTTCCCCGGCGGGAAGGTTCCCCCCGGAGCCCGGCAGGGCGAAGTCCCCGTCGTCGGAAAAGGCCCTGCGGCCCGCGGCCCCCACCATGACGTCCGTGCCGCCGGGGTTCGTGACGCGCACCCGGACCGCCTTGTCCAGGACAGCCTTCAGCCGCGCGCAGCGGGAGCGGAGCCGGGGATAGTCGATGGGTACGGTGCGGACGAAGGAATCCCGGGTGACGCGGGGGGACCAGCAGGCCCGGAGGGTCTTGGCGCCGCGGAGCTGGTAGTCGAAGACGTGGTCGTAGGACACCTCGTCCCACTCGTAGGGGGTTTCCAGCCCGCTGCGGTCCTTGCCCATCTTTTCCGCGCTGATCGAGAGGACGATGTCCGGGTGGGATTCGAAGGCCGAGACCAGGGCCTCCTCCGCGAAGTCCAGCGGGCCCTTGACCGGCTGGATGAAGACCGCGGGCCAGGCCCCGGCGTCCAGGGCGGCGTCGTAGAGGGCGTAGGATATCTCCAGCGCCTCCCGGTCGGGGTTCGTGACGATCAGGACCTTCTCCTCCGGCCGAGCCTTCAGGGAGTCGGACACGGCGGCCCGCGCGGCCGCGCGGAGGTCCTCTCCGGTTTCGAACGCGGCGTCGAAGCGGGAAGGGTGCCGGGCGGTTTTCGACATGGGGGTATTCTTTCGCGGCTCCGACCTCCTGTCAAGGCAAGGGAGAAATTATCGGCGGCCCGTCCTTGACGCCCGTGCCCTGGATAGGTAGATTCGGCGTGAGAGCTTTCCCCCGGAGGGTTTATCCATGGCTCGACGGAGCGCCTGGTTCCTCATCCTGCCGCTTGCCGCGGCGGCCGTAGCCGCGGCCGTCCTTGCGGGCACATCCCTGTACAAGTCCGCCCCGGCGTCCTACGGCCGCGTCCTGTCCCAGTACCTCAAGGCCTGGGCCTCCGGGGACCCGGAGGCCGGGGAGTCCCTGGTCTCCCCCGACTTCGTGAACGAACTGGCCGAATTGAAGCTCTCCCCCGGATCCTTCCGGGCCTACGATTTCGGCTTCCAGGGGGCCGCCGCCGGGGAGTCCGCCACGCTCCGATTCGCCCTCGTCCTGTCCGGGGGGGAGAAGGACGCGGCCTACCTGGCGGACGCGGTTTTCCGGAAAAAGGGCCTCCGGGTAAAACTGACAGCCGTCCGCAAGGTATCCGAGGGAAAGCCCCTGTCCGAATGACAGCCGGGGACCGCGCGTCCCCGGGCACATAGCTCCGTTTATCCTCTTCCTTTGCCGAAAATCCCCGAATCGAGGCATCCAACCTTTGCATGAGGCGCGAACTCGTACAAAAACGGTACCCGCAAGCCGTAGGCTTGGGGGCGTCAAGGTGATACCTTCCGGTACCGAAGTCCGCTGAATAGTCATTTCGATTTGGGGGTACCGTATGGATTCCTGCAAAGCCGCCCGTTTTTCCGTTGTCTTCCTTGCCTGCCTCGGCCTTCTGTCCGGGGCCTTCTTGTCCTGCTCGAGCCCCGGAGGCGGCGGCAACCCTCCCAGGCACACGATCTACGCCGCCACCATTGCGGGGCTCTCCATCTCGACGAACGGGGGAGCATCCTGGTCTTCCCCGGCCGCGTCCCCGACCGCCGGTATGAAATTCCACGAGGTCTATGATGTCTGGGCCTCGGGTAACAGGATCTACGCGGCTATCGACGAAGGGCTCGCCATATCGACCGACGGGGGAGTGTCCTGGACAATCGAGACCGTCGCGGCGGCGGGGACCCTCACAGACATGGTCCTCGACCTTTGTGCCTCGGGATCGAAGATCTACGCGGCCACGTTTGGCGGGCTTGCGGTATCCTCCGACGACGGGGCCACCTGGACCAACTTCACCGCGGCGGACGGCCTCGCGGACGACGAGGTGAACGGCGTCTTCGCCCTGGACGGCAGCATCTACGCCGCCACGGAGGGCGGGCTCTCGGTATCCTCCGACGGCGGGGCCACGTGGACCACCTTCACCTCCGCGGACGGCCTCGCGGACGACGAGGTGAACGGAGTGTACGTCCAATGAAGGCGCGGCCGGGAGTCCCGGGATCGGGGAACAAGCTTCCCCGGTCCTAGCCCGCTACGCCCGGCCCAAACGGCGGAAGATAGGCACCCGGGGGGAGGCGTTCAGGTCCAGGCCGTCCCGATCCCCCCGGGCCAGGTACCGGAAGCCGATGCCCGCCACCATGGCCCCGTTGTCCCCGCAGAGCTCCAGGGGCGGAAAGAGGGCCCGGAGCTCCTTGCGCCGGGCCAGCCGGGCGCGCAGGTAGGTGTTGGCCGCCACCCCGCCCCCGGCCACCACGGTGGAGAGGCCCGTGTCCCCGGCCGCCCGCAAAAGGCGCCCCAGGAGCAGGTCCACCGCCGCCTTCTCGAAGGCCGCGGCGATGTTCTCGGGGGTCTTCGGGTAATCGGGGTTCCAGAACTGGTCCAGCTGGCGTATGGCCGCGGTCTTCAGGCCCGAGTAGGAGACGTCGTAGCGGTGTTCGCCCTTGTAGAGGTTGGGGGAGGGGAAGCGGCAGGCCTCCGGGTCCCCCTTCCGGGCCAGGCGGTCTATGGCCGCGCCCCCGGGGTAGCCGAACCCGTAGTGCTTGGCCGTCTTGTCGAAGGCCTCCCCCACGGCGTCGTCGATGGTGGTTCCCAGGACGGTGATGTCGTCGAAGCCGTCCACCCGGCAGATGAGGGTGTGCCCCCCGGACACCAGGAGCCCCAGGAAGGGGTACTCCACGTCCTCGGACAAAAGGGGTGCGTACAGGTGGGCCAGGATGTGGTTGATCCCCACGAAGGGTTTGCCCAGGGCCCAGGCCCAGGCCTTGGCGAAGGAAACCCCCACCAGGAGGGAGCCCACCAGCCCCGGCCGGGAGGTTACCGCCACGCCGTCGACGTCCCGGGGGGCCAGGCCGGCCTCCGACAGGGCCTGCCCCACCACCCGGGAGATCCATTCGGTGTGCTTCCGGGAGGCTATCTCCGGGACCACCCCCTGGTACTTGGCGTGGAAGGGTATCTGGGTGGCCACGATGTTGGAGAGGATGCGGCGGCCGTCCTCCACCACGGCGGCGGAGCACTCGTCGCAGGACGTCTCAATCCCCAGTATCCTCATCCGAATCCTCCAGCATGATGCGGGAGATCGTGGAGAGGGAGAATCCCTGCTCGATCAGTCCCGGGTAGAGGTCCACGAGGGTCTGCGCCAGCTCGGCGGACCAGACGTGGCCTATCATGACGGACAGGCCCTTCTTTTCCGCGTGCTTGACGCCTTCGTCGAATTGTTTGAGGATAGCTGCGCGATCGGGGTAATTGTCGAGAAACACATCCCTCTCCCAGGTTCTCAGGTTCATGCTCAGGGCGGTGGAGTGTACCACGGAATCGGAAACGGTTAAAGAGTCCAGGTAGTAGAGCCCCGAGGCCCGGGCGGCCTCCAGCCTCAGCCATCCCAACATCGTCAAGGTGCTCG
>CAYTYG010000028.1:10102-15843 GCA_964441515.1 uncultured Treponema sp. | reverse complement strand
ATTATATCAATCAATTCCTTATATTGTATATTCTTATTTGTTGTTCAGGATGCCCTAATTACCTTGGTCATGCCTGAAAGAAAAAAATTATCGGCCTTCTCTTTACTTCCATGACGATACGGTGTGGCTACGAGTTCTTCTCCCTTTGGTACGGCTATCGTTGAAAATAGAACCGGGAAGGTCTTTCCAAGCGATCTCCTAAGCCAGATATAGAAAAAATCGGACAAGTCTGCATAACCGATATTGTCATAATACGGAGGATCTGTAGATATGACCTTACCGCTCGAAAACTTCTGCACAACTGCATCAGATTGTCGCGCATTCCCAACAAAACCTGTTTGTACAGTATGGAATGTCTTTCCGAAGGCCTTTACAATACCATCAACGATAACATCCCATGAACCAGAACTTGTTGAAAGGATATTAGCTTCTGCAAAATCCCATACCATAGGAATTGCCTGGCGTCCAAATAACTGCCTAGGACATTGAGCGATAGATTCCCATCTACTAAGCGAATTGTTTAGATCCGTAGTTTTATCCACCGCAAACGCCAAATACACCGCCACCGCGTCCGCATATGCCCGAGCGCCAGAACCGCCATCCTCAAGGCCCTTGCCGTCATCGGCCATACCCGCCTTGAGCGCGTCCTGGTAGGCCTTCTCCCGCGCCTCGCCCACGAGGTCGGAGAAGGTGGTAAGGGCCACGAGCTGGCGGGGGGTGAAGAGGTCGCAAAATTTTGTTAGGCCGTAATTGGGTGTCTTAAAATCCCTGGGGTTAAAAGGTAGATCCATTTCTGGCATGAATGTTGGTGTTACAGAATCTGCGATAGCTGTATGCTCTGTTGTAGGTTCAAGATATACCCGCCCACCCGATCCTTCAGCGACAACAGCCATGAGCCGTCGGCCCATTTTGTCGCTTTTGCCTTCAGTACGCACATAGGAGAATGGCATTGCGATACCAGACATAATGCAAGTAGCACCAGTCCGCTTAACCGTTCCTTCTATCTTTGGTTTTCCACCATGACGAATCCTAAAGTCATATGAATCTCCATTAATTACAGGCTCAACCCATACCTCCTTTCCTTTCTTAGTAGAAAGATTGAAGGATCGAACCAACGGAACATCAACATGGCTGAATGCCGGGTTCGGGCTCTTGACGGTTCTGGCCCAGATCCAGGCGATGACAGTAAGCTCGTCGCCGTTGGGCCCTTTTACCTTGGGGTAGAGATGGCCTATGCGCTTATAGGCTTCTTCACGCATCCAGGCGCCGTAGCGGCGAACGTCTTCGGCAAGGCCGGAGGCTCCTGGCCATTCTTCAGGGAATAGGGAATAGGGAATAGGGTTTAGGGTTGAAGAAGCTTTCTTCGTAGAACGGTGAGCATTTTCCCGACTTCCTCCGTTAGGGACAGGAGCGGTGTAATGGTCGCTGTTTCTACCATTTTCAGGTTCTGTATCAGTTGCAGATACGTTTCCGTTTCCGCGTTCGATCCTTGCGCTATGGAAAGGAATCTCGCGTACTCCTTCCTGCTCCTTCTCCCGTAACCCTCCGCTATATTCGCAGGAACCGATACCGCCGATCTCAGAATCTGATCTATCAAGCGATACGCTTCTGCCTGAGGCATTGTTTTCGCAAACTTGTAGGTTCCCTCCGCCAGCTTCATTCCCTTCTGCCAAACTACTAGATCCTTGTAACCCCTTATTTCCATTTCCTATTCCCTCCCCCCTATTCCCTATTCCCTCCCCCCTATTCCCTATTCCCTCTTCCCTATTCCCTATTCCCTCTTCCCTATTCCCTATTCCCTTACTTACCCCATATACCGGAGCCCGGCCAGCGAACTTTGGAGGTATCTCGATCATAGCCTTGTTGATGAGTACGGCCACGGGGTTAAGGTCGCTGGCCCAGGCTTCGAGCCCAAGTCGCTGAGCCTCCAGGGGCAGGGCTCCGCCGCCGGCGAAGGGATCATGGAAGGCCGGTAGCTTTTCGGGATCGAACATCTCCTCGATCCTCTTTCTCTCCTCTTCCCCTATTCCCTGCTCCCCATTTCCTATTCCCTTCCTATTAACCTCACACGTCTCTCGCCAGCTCTTTCGAATCTCCTCCCTCGCAGGCTCCAGGACGGCCTCATTGGTCGTGTTCTCCCAGATCACGAGATCGCGCAGGATACCAAAGAGCCGCTCGCGCTCGGCCTCGACCTTGGCGGCGATATCGGGCCTGGCCAGTTCCTCATCCGAATACTTCCAGGAAGGATCGTTGACCATCTGAGCGAAGATGACCGCCCGAGCCGCCGCCAAGGGACGGCGCGCCCACCAGAGATGGAGGGTGGAGGGATGGCCATGACGTATTGACTTTTCCTTTGCCGCCGCCGCGTTGATCTCGGCGAGGGGGAGTGCTACTTCGATGAGCTTACGGGGGGAGATGATGGGATGGGTCATGATGGTGTTTGTCCTTTGGGAAATCCTGCATGCCCCCACTCGGAGAAGGTCATGGGAATATGTTCAATCAACGGTGAATACTGTTTATACTCTTCTTTGAGCCTTTCTGCGATAGTCTGCGCGGGCGGAGCTACGACAAGAAGGGTCCCGGAACGGAAGAAAAGGTCTTTCAAGAATCGATCATACGACGACGCATCGCTAGGGGCAAAGCTGTATCCTATGGCGATCAAACGATTTGACTCTCGGACTCGCCCGAGGGCTTTGTCAAACAAGAACCTATAATAATCCTGTTCAACACTCTCCTCCTTGTCCGCTATGGGCGGAACAAACCGAGCCTCGGGTGTGGTATAACCATGACCAAGAGGCGGACGAGTGTACAACGGGAAAGACGACGCAAGGCTTTCAGGGGCAAAGACGAACCTCGGGCTTGAACGCATCGTGAGCCACTGTGTACTGTCGCGATCGGGGCCACTTAAATCTGATACCACGGGATACAAGTACAGCGAGCCATGGACATGGATCACCTCGCAACTTGGTCCCAGATTAGCTAAAGGCTCTGGACCGAAAGGGAAGTTGGGACGATATACTTCAGCAGTAATACCGAATCCGGACTGAGGATTCCATTTACCTTTTTCCTGCAAGAATAGCTCAATAAAACAATCATAGTTATAGGAAATGAAGGTCGAATCGGGGAATGTGTCGAAGAAGCGTGAGTAAACAGAGTCCACTTGTACAAGTGGTGTAGCGATATGGTTATCAGCGCCGTGAAGGACTGTTGTCAGTCTATTCAGGACAACCCAATCCGCACGTATATAGGCCTCCATAAATAACTGCTCCGCCCCTTTGGAAAGGTCGGCATCTGGACCGAAGCAGTATGTCACAAGGTCACGGACAGATGGATAGCGGAGCGGAAGCGGCGCCAGTTCCCAAGGCGGGGGAGTATCATGAGTCAACCCTACAAATCGTCCAGGCTGAGAGACATTGTCTGATGCGATGAGCGAGTTTGCGTCAAGATTGAAGCCAGCGCCTATGAGGAAAAGTACATTGTTCATACTCTTCCTCGAATGGATTGAATGATTCTATAGATTCTCGTCCCCAATGATGACGGCCAGCGTTCCTGTGGATTGGTATCCAGCAGAGCAGCCCGTTCAATCGCTACATCGGTGTTAGGAAGGTACTCTTCGACATTGTTCATATTCTTGCTGCATGTACCGCAGATTCTTCTAACGCGTTTTGTTAGCGCTTTACAGTCTTCTAGGGCTATGTCTTCGAGTTCTCGGACTGGCAAGCGGCTTAAGTCCTGAAAATGCAAAAGGCGCCATAGTTCGAAGCAAGGACGGGAAACGGCCAAACGGTAACCTTTCTGTATAGCGGCGGCGGCGATCCGTGAGAGCTTTTCCTCCCCCCATCGGTCAAAGTCAATTACTGCCCAGAGTTCATCGTGTGCAGAAAGATTCCATGTTTTTCTGAAGACATCAAGCTGCCGAATAACATGCTCAGGAGCTGAAGGGCCTGCTTCCCTACGAAGTACCTCGATATGGACACGGCTGGGATATTTTAGAAGGCTGTCTCGAATAGCTTCAAAGTACATCGGCTCCGTATTGCTCCCCTCACTGGCGATGACAACAAGACGGGAGTCTCGGAATCCGCTTGGTCGAATGAAGCTGCGACGCGGCATTTTTACCAGCCCAGACCCTGGGGTTTACGTATTACAGGAATAGCGCCGAAACGGCCTAACATATACCCCTTCCGAATATCGTTGTCGAAACGTGGCTTAAATTCCTCCAGGGAATACACCCGAGATGCTCCCAGCTTGTCCTTTTCAACAAACCATATTTCGTCTTTCCTTAAAGCATTTAGATCCAGAAGATCTATATCGTGGGTCGTCACTAAAAGTTGTGAACGAGCATGGGAGCTTTGATAAAACGTTTCTAGAAAAGCTCGGGATAGAGAAGGATGCAGACTTCGATCCAGCTCGTCAATGAAGAAAACGCTCTCCTCGTCATGGAATTGAACTAGCGCGGGGATAAGATCGACTAATCTCTTGGTCCCGTCAGATTCCTCGTTTAATTCAAAATGGATGTTCTTCCCTTCATTATTCTTGTGAAGGAACTGTAAGCTAAGGGCTATGACATCCCCGTTCTCTTTTGTTGTAAACAACACGCGCTGTCCCGTTGTTGGATTGATCCCTTCAATGGATACCCCTGGTTTAAGCTTTTTCTTTATATCTATTTTAAAAGTCTCAGGAAAAGCATAGACTGCATTCTCCAATTCGAACTCTTCAACATTCAATCCTTCGAGACCGATATCAAAAGTCTTGAAATACTCGAGATATCCCTTGCGCAGACGTTCATCCGACCGTATCAATGATTCTCGCTGACCAAGCTCCGTATCGGGGAAAATAATGGTTAGCTTTCGGGCAAACCAGTCATACACTTCCCGGTAGAGCCCTTTGGCATTACGGCTTACAGCTTCTGTTAAAAAAAGTTGGTTAGGCCGCGTACCCTTAGCGACAAACTCGTAATATTGTCGATCCTTTGCTGTTTCGCCATGAAAGGCAGGTGAAAGTTTTATTTCAGGATTTGCGCCGCTACCGATACGGGAAAAAACTTCTTTTTCCGAAGCAGGGCCGATCCTGACAAGGCGTTCACTCAAAATGGCATCGGACCGAAAACTGAAAGAGTAGGAGAAAATAGCTTCCGATAGAGCTATCTCGAATTCAATTTCCGCTGCCTCGTTTTTAGCACCCGTTCGAAGGCGAAATGGGAAAAACGGTAACAGTGAGTTAGGCTCTATCCCCCGGATAATAATTTGCCTGGCAAGGCCCATCGCCTTTGCGAGGTTTGTTTTACCCGCGGCATTCGCACCATAGATTACGGCTGATTTCAGAAGCTTTGGGTCCGACTTTCGCAAACCCTTTACAAGGTGATCCGGATGAGCCTGGGTCTTCCCGGCGACCATGCTTAGTGAAGCCTGCTGGTCGAATGAAAATAGGTTTTTGACGGAAAAACGCACTAACATAAGGTCCTCCGTCACATAATATATATGATATTTATGGTTTTCGCAATATTATAAACCATATTATGTGATTTATTCACCTTTCATCGCCCATGTATCGCAAATTCTGTAAGTATATGATATACATACAAGCGAATATCACATTTCATAACACACTCTCCCGACGCGCCAGTAGCTTCGTAATTTCGTAGTTCACGCTGGCCGCGGCCCGGTCCGGCTCGATTTCAAAGGGCCTTCGGACAAATATCGGCTTTTGTGCGGAATCCCCTTCCACGAAGACCAAGGCAAGGA
>CAYTYG010000028.1:0-10092 GCA_964441515.1 uncultured Treponema sp. | reverse complement strand
CTTTCGGGGTTATGCAGCGCCTGGAATATCTCGTTCTTCGTTACCGTAATATGCGTAGCACCGGTCACCCTTCCCTTAACTTCGATAAAGCGAAGCTCACCGCTTGCCGCGTCCCGGGACTCGATGTCCCAACCCTTCTTGGAAGCGCTTACGTCCACGGGCGCATTCCCAGCCCTCTTCTCCTCTTCCAGGACGGCTTCCATGGCCAGGGCTTCGATGCGGGCGCGATCTCCTTCGCCTTCTTCGTCCGGGTATCCGAAGATGCCCCGGGGAATGACCAGGGCGGCGCTCTCTATCCTGGGGGGAAGGGGAGCAAACTGCCGCTGGAGGGCTAACTCGCGTTCACGCTTCTCAAGCCGCGCAAGGAGTTCATCCCGACGGGCTTCCGCCTTGGCGGAATTAATCCGGGCGTTTACCTTGCCGGCTCTTTCGTCCAGACGGAGTTCCTCGGATCGATGGTCCCAGTAGGCTATCTCCCGGGTAAGCCGTTCCCGCACCCGTGCAAGGGTACGGTCGATCTGTTCCTCCCGGGGCTCGCGTACTTCCTCAAAGTGTTCCGGCACCAGCTTTGACGCGGCGAAACTCAGGACCCGGGGTTCAAAGTCGTCCTTGAGCCATGTGTCCCCGAGATATCTCTCCGCAAGGGGCGCCTCTGCTTCCGTCAAGGGCCTAAGGTCCAGGTAGGGAGCGGGGCCTCCCGGCTCTATCGTTCCGTCCCGGGATATGCTGACGAACTGCATCCGTTCGGAAACGCTCCTGCCCGTCCCGTCCTTCACCGCGTGCTGAAGGAACACGAGGAGGCGCGGCTCCGTTCCCGGGTCCCGGTCGTCCACCAGGATGGTACCCTGTTTCAGAAGAGATCGGTATTTCTCTAAAACAAGGTCGATGATCGAGCTCAGCAGGGGATGTCCCGGGGCTACAAGCTCCGCCTGTGGTTTCCCGGAAACATCCTTGAGATTCTTGTCGAATACAATTCGGTGGTACTCCGTCGTAACGACTGCGCGGCGGCCCAGGACTCGATCCCGATCCCGGACAATCGAAGGAACCCGCGTAATCTCGAAGCGGTCCTTTTCACGCTTTACCATGGTTCCGCCTAGGTGCGCAAAGGCCGTCTTGAAGAAATCGTAGATAAAATGCGGCGCCAGCCTCCGCATTTGGGCCTTCTCCATGAGGTCCCGGATTTCCTGCACTTTGGAGTGGGTCAACCCGTCGCTTGCCAGGGCACGCTCCTCTAATAGCTTCCGCAGGTGCTCCACATCCAGGCTGTCGTCGATAATCTCGTTGAGCTTGGCCTTGTTGGCAGGATCGTCCCCGTACCGGATTGCCTGAACCAGGAGATCCCGCAGGGAGAATTCCCGGAATATGTGCTCCCCCAGGACATTGAAGATCTCCTGCCCTAAGTCCTTCTGTATGGCTTCAATCTTCCGAAGCAAACGGTCGAAGACCTCGCCTTCCCGCGTTTCCACAGCGACCAAATTCCAGAGGTGACAGATCTCCGTCTGACCGATACGGTGAATACGGCCGAACCTCTGCTCCAGCCGGTTCGGATTCCAAGGCAGGTCGTAATTGATCATGAGGTGGGCGCGCTGGAGGTTGATACCCTCCCCTGCCGCGTCCGTGGCGATGAGTATTTCCTTCTCCTTGTGGTTCTTGAAAAGTTCTTCCGCTTTCCGGCGGTCTTCCCGGGACATTCCTCCATAGATAATCGCCGCGATATCCCGTCCGCCCGAGAGAAGATCAATCTTCTGCTTTAAGTACGTCAGGGTGTCCCGGTGCTCCGTGAATATGACCAGCTTCCGGGGATGGTCCTCCGAGTCAAAGTCGGACCATTTTTCCTGGATTAGCTTGGATACCTCGTCCCATTTGCGGTCATGCCCCTGTTTGAGTATGGTCTGAGCCAGGACTTCCAAATGCTGGAGCTGGACAATCTCCAATTCGAGTTGCTCTATGGTCTGGGCCGCGGTTGCGGCATCCAGGACTTCGTCCTCCAGTACTTCTTCTTCGGGTGCGGTATCGTCATCCAGATCTTCCAGCTCTTCCGCGTCCCATGCGTAGGTTTTTTTGAAAAAATCATCTGAAAGTCGGGAACCTTTCAGAAGGATCTTTTCTTCGTTCAACCGGGCTTCCAGTTTTTCCCGCCTGCGCCGAAGACTGGCGGCGATCGCGGCGGGGCTGGAGGCCAGTCTGCGTTGGAGCATGGTCAGAGCGAATCCGACGCTGGCTTTCCCCTTATCGTTTTGAATCCGGTCCGCCTTGCTCCACTCCTCCCGTACGTAGGTTGTCACGGCCGCATAGAGCGCGTTTTCCAGTTCCGAAAGCTCGTAATAGACAGTATAAGCTTTCCGTTCCGGGAACAGGGGCGTTCCGTCGAACTTGACCAACTTCTCCTTGACAAGCCGCCGCATCATGTCCGAGACATCGACTTTATGGACGCCGTCTCGGAACCTGCCCTCAAAACGATCCCCATCCAGCAGGGACATGAAAAGCTGAAAATCCTCTTCCTTCCCGTTGTGGGGCGTCGCGGTCAGAAGAAGGAAATGCCGCGTCAGTCGGGAGAGCAGCTGCCCGAGCCGGTGACGCTGAGTGTACTTAACCTCGTTCCCGTAAAAGCTGGCGCTCATCTTGTGGGCTTCGTCGCAGATGATAAGATCCCAATCCGTATCCGCCAGCTTGGCCTGCAGGTCCTCGTCCCGGGCCATCTTGTCCAGACGCGCGATGACCAAATCGTTCTCCCCGAACCAGTTTCCGGTTCGGGACGCTTCCATTTTCCCGTTCGTTAAAATCTCGAAAGGCAAGTCGAACTTCTGGTCCAGCTCATCCTGCCACTGCTCGACGAGATTGCCGGGACTGACGATTAGGCATCGTTTGACGTCTCCCCGAATGATTAGTTCCTTGATCAGGAGTCCCGACATGATAGTCTTCCCCGCGCCGGGATCGTCTGCCAAGAGGAATCTCAGCGGAAGCTTCGTAAGCATCTTCTCGTACACAGCGGTAATCTGGTGGGGCAGAGGCTGGATGTCCGATGAATTTACCGCAAGAAGTGGATCGAAGAAATGCGCAAGACGAATTCTCAAGGCCTCCGCCGCAAGCAGGAAGCGCTCGCTGTCCGCATCGAAGGCCCAGGCTCTTCCGGGACTCTGGAGCGAAAGCTGGGGCTCCTGCCAACGGTACACGAGTTGATTCTCCAGTTTGCCATCCGAAGTTTCAAACGTAACCTGCACACACTCCGAACTGATCGACTTTGTCTGGATGATGCGAACAGGAGATAACGGCTTCAGCCCGAGTACCATAGCATCCGGGGTTATTTCTTCAAGTTTCATGCATTGCCTTTCCGTTTGTTTTTTGAATGAGCACCCATACTATCACATTCCCTCTTCCCAGCCCTCGTCCAGGAAGGCGGAAAGCCGCTCCCGAAGGGCCTTGCGGAAGGCGTGGCCCGTCATGCCCAAGAGCTTGGCCGCGGCCTCCCGGTTGCCCCCGGCCTTGCGCAGGGCCGCGGCCACGTACTGCCACTCCACCTGCAGGAGCCGCGCCTTGAGGTTGATCCCCTCGTCGGGCAGTTCCGCGGAAAGGGCGGCTATCCCCTCCCCGGAATCCCCGGAGCCCCGGCGGAATTTCCGTATCTCCTCCGGAAGGGACTCCGGCCCCAGGGCGGTGCTGGCCGCGGAGCAGGCGGCGCTGGTGATGGCGTTCCGGAGTTCCCGGACGTTCCCGGGCCAGGCGTAGGATTCCAGGAGGACCGCGGCGTCTTCCGTCAGGAACCGCATCTCCTCGTAGCGCTCGTTCCACTCCGCCAGGAAGCGCGCCGCCAAAGACCGTACGTCCTCCCGCCGGCTTCGGAGGGGCGGCAGCTCGATGACCACCACCTTGAGCCGCTCGTAGAGGTCCCTTCGGAAGCGTTCCTCCTCCACAAGCTTCGGAAGATCCTTGTTCGTAGCGGCCAGTACCCGCACATCCACGGCCTGGGGAGTGTCCGATCCCACCGGGGTGACCACCTTCTCCTCCAGGGCCTTGAGAAGCCGGGACTGCATCTCCAGGGACAGGTCCCCCACCTCGTCCAGGAAAAGGGTTCCCCCCTGGGCGGCCCGGAACTTCCCGGACCGGGGCTTGTCCGCCCCGGAAAAAGCTCCACGCTCGTGGCCAAAGAGCTCGCTCTCCGCAAGGCTCTCGGAAATGGCGGAGCAGTTCACCTCCACGAAGGGGCCGTCCCTGCGGGAGCTGGCTTCGTGTATCCTTCGGGCTATCAGGGTCTTTCCGGTGCCCGTCTCCCCCAGGATTAGGACGTTGTTGTCGTATCGGGCCGCGGACTGGGCCCGCTTTTCGGCTTCCCGGAAGGCGGACGAAAAGGATTCCCCCCGGGCCGCTCCCGGTCCGGGACCCAGGAGGATGGGTTCATCGTCCCAAAAGGGTTTAAGGCAATATTGAACGTGTTGTGTAGTGTCCTCGTCCGGGGCTTCCTCGTCCCGGGGCCTTCCCCGGGGGACGCGCACCTCCGGAATCCCCTCCACCCGGACTTCCCGGCACTTGTAGGCCCCCCCGGCAAAGCGGGGCGGGATGCCCTGCACCAGCCGGGCCGGAAAGAGCCCCGACCGGGCCGCCAGGAAGAGGGAGGTCTTCATCTGGGGGGTGCCCGAGTCCAGTAGGAAGGTCCAGTCCCGGGCCCCGGATCCCGCCTTCCCCCGGATGGTGTCCAGGGACGCGACCAGGAGGTCCCAGATTTCCGCGTAGTCGATGACGTCCTTTACGGGGAAGTCCAGGGGCAGAACCTTGGTCAGGACGCCCTCATCCCGGGCTTCCCGCTCCAGGTCCCGGGCGCGCTCCAGGAAGGTTCCCCCGGTGCACAACAGCCAGGCTTCGTCGACGGGCTGGCCGTTCTTTTGGGTTTCCAGAAGAAAGGAAAGGATCGGACCCGGTTCCTCGTCCTCCTCGGGGTACGGGTCCCGCATGCCCGTAAAGGCCACCAGGGAACGTATGTTTTGCATATCGAACATCCTAGACCCCTCCGGTTCAGCTGGCAAGTTGAAAAGTACTTTGCAGGAACCGTGCCTACCGAAACCGCCCCTGGCACGGTTCTTGATCTATGGAAGGCGGAGGGAACCGCATGGACTGGGAACCCGGTGCCGCCTACAGGATCCAGTACGTCTCCAGATCCGGCCGGAAAAGCATACGGACCATCGAGGTGCGGGAGATCCGCCTGCGGAACGGGATTCTCTACCTCCGCTCCTGGTGCCGCCTCCGGGGCGAGGAGCGCACCTTCCGGGCGGACCGGGTCCTCTCCGCGGAAACCGTTGCGGATCCTGTCGACGCGGTCCCGCCCGCTTCCCCCGCCCCCCGGGAAAAACCGAACCGCCCCGGAAGCGCGGCGGAGTTCCTGGGGAACGCGTTCGCGGTGTTCATGACGCTTGTCTTTGTCCTGGCCCTGGCGGGCAAGGTAGGCCCCTTCATGCTCGACCTTTCATCCTACCTTCCCGCCGCCCGTCCGCCCCTCGCGTCCGTACCCGCGCCCAAGCCCCTTCCGCCCCCGAAACCGGCGCTCCAGGAGACCGTCCTGGCCGGACGCGTACTCCGCACGGTGCGGGCGAACGGCCTGGAACGCTTCGAGGTTCCCTCCCTGGGCATCGTCACCTTCCATAAAGCCGAGGCGATCGCCGCCATCCGGGTCCCGAACTTCCGGGCCGCCACGGGCCTGTCCGACCGCGCCCTGGAGGCCCGCTACCTGGCCGCGGACCTCAACCGTTCCGGCAGGCTCGCCTTCGAGGAGCTCCAGGCCTTCCAGGAAAAAACCTGGCGGGAGTTCCGGTACGAGTCCAACGAGCCCGCCCTCCGGCCCGACGAGTTCCTGGCGGCCGGGTGCGGAGACTGCGAGGACTTCGCCCTCTACACAGCCGGGCTCCTCCGCTTCTGGGGCTGGGAGCCCTACCTGGGTATTCTGGCCGCATCCCGGCACGGGTCGAACGGCCACGCCGTCTGCCTCTCCTACGAGGAGGGCTCCTTCCCGGCCTCGTACACCTAGTTCCAGGTCGAGGCCTGGACGACCCCGGACGGCACCTCCCTGAAACCCGGCCGCTACGTGCCCATCGATTATGACCACGTCGGGGGCCTTTCAAACGCCGTGTCCAAGGGCTGGAAGCTCCAGGAAATATACGTCCCCGAAGCCGCCTGGGGGCAGAGGATGTAACGGAAGTTCCGTAACCACGGAACGGAAGGAACGGGCAAGAACGAGGTTTCCCTCCCATACAGGATACATTTTTATGTCGAAAAATGACTCAAATGTCGTATAATATCTGGCATGAGCGCCGTAACTCTACAGATTGCCGAAATGCATCCGGAGATCGACTTCCTGGAGCTGTCCGCCCTGGCGGGACGGGGAAGCTCCGGCAGGGACAAGATAAGCCGATGGATGAAGTCCGGCATCATCGTCGGCGTGGTACCGGGGCTGTACGTAAGCGCGCCGGAACTGCGGAAGAGGCCGGTGTCCCTGGAAATCCTGGCCAACCGGATCTACGGACCCTCCTACGTCTCTTTCGAGTTCGTTCTGGCACGGGCCGGCCTGATCCCGGAGGAGGTCCGGAACCTGGTCTCCGCCACCCCCAAGAGAAACCGGGACGTGGACACCCCCCTGGGAAGATTCAGCTACCGCCACCTCCCCCGGGAAGCCTACGCCTTCGGGTACGTCCGGGAGGATCTGGCGGACGGGACCGGCTATCTCATAGCCCGCCCGGAAAAGGCGATCCTGGACCTGCTGTACCGGACGGGGTCCCTCCGCTCCGTTCGCACCCTGGAGGATCGGCTCTTCGGGGATCTTCGCATCGACTTCGAGGGATGGGCGAATCTCGACTTTGACCTTCTCGCGGAATACGCCCGGAGGATGCCGGGAGCGACGTTCCGGACTCACCTGTGCAAGTTGATCGGGAGGCGGTATGAATGACGCGATTCGCTCCATGGTGGAGAAGCGCAATCCCCGGGATCCATCCGATTGGACCCGGGCCTTGAGGGAGGTTCTCCAGGAGACGGCTTTGGCGGGGCTATGGCGCTCGAATTTTTTCGACAAGGCAGCCTTCTACGGCGGAACAGCTCTCCGACTCTTCCATGGGTTGGACCGCTTCTCGGAAGATCTGGACTTCACGCTTCTTGATCCCGACCCTTCCTGGAACCTGTCGGATCGGCTTCAGAGTCTGCGTACCGAGATCGAGGCGTTCGGTTTCGACGTGACGATCGAATCGAAGCAGGAAGGGCCCGTGGAGTCGGCGTTCATCAAGGCGAACACCCGGATCCACCTCATCCGGATCGAGGCGCCTTCGGGGCTGACCGACCGAACGGCCCCGAATCAGCTCGTCCGGGTGAAGCTCGAGACGGATACGGATCCTCCGGGCGGAATCCGGACCGAGGTCCGCCCCTTGCTGGAGCCGTTCCCCGTTTCCGTCCGCGTAGTGGTCCCCGAGTGCATGGGCGCGGGCAAGGTCCACGCCTGCCTCGCTCGTTCCTGGAAATCCCGGATAAAGGGACGGGACTGGTACGATCTGATCTTCTTCGCCGCCCGGGGCCTTCCGGTGGACCTGGGGCATCTGGAAGCCCGTCTCCGCCAGACCGGCCACTGGTCCGGGAATGTCACGCTGACGGAGGCTGCCGCCCGATCCCTGCTGGCTCATCGGATCGAAGAGCTGGATTGGCGCAAGGCCGTCCAGGACGTCCTGCCCTTCATCCGGGACACCCGGGCGGTCGAAGCCTGGGACAAGGACCTCTTCCTGCACGTCGTGGAGCGTCTGATCTTCCGGTGACGTGAATCCGCATCGGATCCGGTACGACGGGCGATACCCGGTGCACTCCGATATTTGGTAACGATCGTTACGTAACCGCGGAACGGAAGTCACGCTCCCGGAAGCCCTGTATTCCATAAAATTCCCCCAAAACGGTTTCTCCCCGCTACTCCCTGTCTCCCCGCCCCGGAAAACAGCTTGGCACGATGGTTGCTTTTCCTGGATCAGGAATATCGAAAAGGAGCATCCATGAAAAAGCGATCCGTCCGTCTCGTCGCCCTCCTGTTCGGCCTTCTGCCCTTCCTGGGCTGCGCCACCATCATCAAGGGATCCGACCAGAACGTCTCGTTCCGGAGCGATCCCGAAGGGGCCAAGGTCTCCGTCTACAGCCCCGAGGGGATGCTGATGGCGGACGGGAAGACCCCCGTCACCCTGCCTCTCCGGAAGGGGGACGGATTCTTCCAGTCCGCGAAATACAAGGTGGTCTTCGAGGCCCCGGGCTACGAGAAGAAGGAAATCTGGCTGACCGGAAGTCTGGAAGCCGGCTGGTACCTGGCCGGGAATCTCCTGGTGGGCGGCCTCATCGGCTGGCTCATCGTGGACCCCGCCTCCGGGGCCATGTGGAACCTGAAGCCCAAGAGCGTCAACGTACGGCTGGAAGGCGGATTGACGGAGGCCGAGGACGGCAGCCTCCATGTCGTTTTGGCCGGCCAGGTGCCCCCGGACCTGATGGCCCAGGCGGTGCCGGTGCTGTCCTCCTTGTAACCCGCCGGGGCTTGCGGAGCAGAATGGAAAAAACATTCAGAAGCATTTAAAAAGTCCGGGGCGGTTCCGGGTCCGGAAGGAAATAGCGGCACCCGGATTCTCTTACTTATTGAGGCGGTCCAACTGGACCGCCTCCGTCATACTCTCCGCCCCGGATACCTGCGACACGTATTTCTGCAGAACTCCTTCAGTACCCCATACCCAGCAGCCAGAGGGGAACGACCCCGCTTCCGGGATACTCGATATCGTCCCGGATCACGAAGTCGGCGGACTTCCTCGACTTCGACGCTCCACCGACTTCAAGCAAGAGCCGGGCCGACTTGCGTTCCCCGCGCCGGGTGAGGACGAAATCGGCCGTCCGTTCATCCTTCGCCGCTTCCACCGTCCACCCGGAAGACGCGCACAGGGAAGCCACCCAGGCTTCCCGGGCCGTTCCGGAGTTTCCATGCAGGACAGAGTAGTACGCGGGGTCCGAGAACAGGAGCTTCTGGCCGACGGAGCGCGCCTTGTGGTCATCCTCCAACCGGACGATCCGGAGAACTCCTACCGACTCCATGACCTCGAGGATCTGATACAGCTTTTCCGCTCCGATCCCCCAATCGGCGCAGAGGGACCGCACCTGAAGGCGGGGAACCGTCGCCCCGGCCAAGGTTCCCATGATCGCCTTCATGAGTCGAAGATTCCCGTCCGTCACGTTGGGAAGGAAAAAGGGAATGTCGGAGTAGAGGGTTTTGTCCAATACAGCAAGGAGCCGATCCTCGAAGTTCCCCTCGGCGTAGAACGGACGGCTACCTTTCATCCGGTACCACTGGAAAGCCTCGAGAATGCCGGCCGAAGGCTTGAGGGGTAGCGAAGTTCCGGCTTGGAAGGGATCGCAAGTCGGGTAATTCATTCCCGTTTCCAGGAAGAGGTATTCCCGAAATGACAGCAAGGGCATGTGGATGGCAAGGTAGCGGCGGGATAGGTCACCGACTCCGGACCGGAGCACTAGGGAGGAGGAGTCGCTGATCCAGAGGCTCCGGTCCGGGAAATCGTCGTAGAGGGCCTTGAGATGGAGACTCCAATCCCGGGCATAGTGGACTTCATCCACGATCACGCCGGCATACCCCGCCAGGAAGATCGTCTTGACGGCCTCGTAGAGGGAAGCCCGGGCCAGTTCCGGATGATCCGCGGAAACGTACAGGACCCTTCGTCCCCGGGCATGGTGGAGCAGGAACGTGGTCTTGCCGACACCCCGAGGCCCCGTGAGGATGAGAGCCCGGGGAAGGCTGCCCCTCTCGGTCGTGAAGGGCCGAATGCGAAACGGAAGGTCGGCGATCCTCCGCTGCATCGAAGCCTCTAGATCCAGAAGATTGAGTGTTTCCATTAGCTAAAAATGGTAGTCTTAAGACGTTCCTGAGTCAAGAACAAAACTGCTTTTTTGTTCCTACAACAACAACACTATCTTCTCCTGCTCCCCGACGATACCTGTATTGCCCTCCAATACTTACTGCCCCATACTACGCGTAATGGAACGCACCAGCATCACGAATCCCCTCCGCGTCGACTCTGTCGAAACCCCGGGAGGTGG
>CAYTYG010000027.1:14888-15930 GCA_964441515.1 uncultured Treponema sp. | reverse complement strand
GACGTGGAGGGCATCACCCACGTGTTCAACTTCGAGCTGCCGAACGAGCCGGAGACCTACGTGCACCGGATCGGGCGTACGGCGAGGGCGGGGGCTTCCGGGGCGGCGGTTTCCTTCTGCGACGCGGAGGAGAGGCCTCTTCTAAAGCAGATAGAACGGCTTCTGGGACGCACCGTCCCCGTGAACGCCGACCACCCCTACGTTTCCTCGTACTCCACTTCGGCGGGGCCCTCGTCCGCCTCTTCGTCCATGTCCAGGTCGTCGTCCCCGAGGCCGGAGGGCAGCCGGAAGGTCATGCCGTCCCGGACGATGCGGTCGCGGAATTTCAACAGGTCCTCGTCCCCCAGCGGACGGGAGAGCAGGAATCCCTGGAATCCCCGGCAGCCCATACGGTAGAGCTGGCGGAGGGCGTCGACGCGCTCGACGCCCTCCGCGATCAGGTCCAGACCGAGGTCCTGGGCTATTCCCACCAGGGACCGGACGATAGAGCGGTCCTGGTGGTTTTCGTGTAGGTTTTCCACGAACAGGCGGTCGATCTTGATCTCGTCCAGGGGGAACCTGTGCAGGTGGCTCAGGGACGAGTATCCCGTTCCGAAGTCGTCCACGGACACCCGGACCCCCATGGCCGCGAAGCGCTCCAGAATCTTGCGGGTGGCGTCCGCGTCCTCGAAAAGGCTCGTTTCCGTCAGCTCCACGGTCAGGAGGTGCTCCGGTATCTTTGAAGAGGAGATCAGCCCGGACAGGGTATCCTCCACGGCGCCGGACCGGAACTGCCGGGGGGAAAGGTTGACGGACAGGCCGATGTCGCCCCGTCCGGACCTGTTCCAGCTGGACAGCCTGCGCACGCACTGGTAGACGAGCCACTTCCCCAGGGGCTCGATGAGCCCGGTCTCCTCCGCCAAGGGGATGAACGTGGAGGGCGCTATGGCCCCCTTCGTGGGGTGGTTCCAGCGTATGAGCGCCTCGGCCTCGATGCGCTCCACCCGCAGGCGGTTGCCCTCGATCCCCGAGAGGATGAGCTTGGGTTGGAACACCAGGGAGA
>CAYTYG010000027.1:0-14878 GCA_964441515.1 uncultured Treponema sp. | reverse complement strand
CGGTCTTAAGGAGGCTGGGTCGGAAGAGGATGAAGCTTTTCTTGCGCTCCAGGGACGCTCCCGCCGCCACGTCCGCGTAATGAAGGAGGTTGGAGCGGGTCCTTCCGTGCTCCGGGAAGTAGGCGGCCCCCGAGGTTACCGGCAGGGATACGGTGAATCCCGCGAAGACGTGGGGCTCGCTCAGGGAGGCCAGGAGGCGGCGCAGGAATTTCTTCAGCTCCGGGCCCTTGGCGTCCCGCAGGACCAGGACGAACTCGTCCTCCCGGGTGTGGTATACCCGGTTCTTGGATCCCAGTGCGGCGTTGATCCTGCATCCCGTCTGGTAGAGAAGCCATTCGCTTATGCTGGACCGCAGGGTTTTTCGCACCATCCCGTAGGTCTGCCCCAGCTGAACGATGAGGACCGTGAATCCCTGGGTGTCCTGCTTCGCGTTCTCGGTCTCGATGAGGCTGTCCAGGTCTATTTCCAGCCGGAAGTGGGTGGGAAGCCCGGACTGAGCCTGGAAGGATATCTTGCGCTCCAGATGCGAGACCTTGCTTTCCAGCGAGCTGATCTTGGCTTTCAGGCGGGCGTTTTCCTCGGCCATCGAGGAGGAAAGGCTCTTTTTGCCATTATGATTCATAAGGGGTGCGGTCATATCGCGCTTCCGTCCTTGTTCGCGCCGATTTCTACATCTTTGAGCAGAGTACGACGGCTTAGTATCGGCATATCCACGGCAAAACCTTAGCCCATTCTACCGTATACCGGGAAATTTGTTGAGAGGGATTTCGCGGAGATCCTGTACTAGTGCCGGGAACCAGACTTGAACTGGCACGGCCTTGCGGCCAGGAGATTTTAAGTCTCCGGTGTCTACCATTCCACCATCCCGGCAAGCCGCGTTGCGGCGGCACCATACTAACAGGCCGCCGAGGGGCCGCGCAAGCCGGGCGGGGTTTCAGGCGTCCCGTTTCTTCCGTTCCAGCGCCATGTGAACCGCCCCGTAGGCCCCGTCGTAGATCCCCGCCCGGGCGTTCCGCAGGATGTTTCCGATGTACATCTCCAGGAGGTCGTTCTCCTCCACCAGGAGGCGCAGGGCCTGCCGGAGGCTCGCGTCCGAGGAGGTTTCCAGGGTTCCGTCGCCTATCTCCGATCCCCGTATGGCGCCCCAGGCCTCGTGGCGTCCCACCCGCTGGATGAAGAGCTTGGGCACCGGGTAGAAGGCCAGCTCGCTGGGCTTGGTGATCATGACATCCGCCGCGCGCATCAGGAGGTTCGTGGCGTACACGGCGGCGAAGAAGGCCTCGTGCAGGAAGACGTGGACCCCGGATACCGATCCTATCCGGATCTCCTCGATGAAGGCCCGGGTTTTTTCCCAGTCCGAGTGCACCTCGTAGCGGATGCCGTCCGCGTCCAGGGAGGATCGAAGCTCGGCCCACCGGCCCGCGTGATCCCCCATGTTTATGAGGAGTGAAAGCCTTCCCTCGCCGATGGCCCCCTTGCAGGCACGGGAGATCTCCGCGAACCGCTTCGCCTGGGCCCCCGCGCCCCCCATGGTAAGCAGGAACCTTCGGGTCTCCCGGTCCCGCAGACGCTTCAGGCGGCGGCCGCAGTCCTCCTCCACCGCGGACACGATCTCGTGGTCCACGTAGTGCCCCACGAAGCGTATATCGTCCTTCGGCAGGGCGTGCATCAGCTCCTCGCCGCCCCCCATGTCCCGGAGGGTCCGGTAGCCCATGTACGCCGAGGGGGTCTGGACCGCGTGCGCGCTGCCCTCCACGAGGTGGAAGGCCAAGGGGTAGTTGTCGGGTATCAGGGTCACCACGTCCTCGATCCCCGCCCGCACGGCGGCGTGGCCGGTCCAGGGGTGGGTGGAGAGGAAGGGCATGTCCCGGGGAATCCCGGCCAGGAGCGGGGCGAAGAGCCTCGACAGGGCGCGGTCCCGCGCCGAGTAGGACAGGCGCTTGGCCATGTCGGAGGTCACTTTTTCCCAGATCAGCTTGTCGAACCATTTGACCCGCTGGGAGATCCGGGAGCCGAGGTTGTAGAGGTCCTCCAGGTAGTCTATAGTGCGGCTGGCCGCCGTGTCCGGGAAGGACATGAGGTCCATCCAGTAGGGGATAAGCCCCATGGACTTGGCGGCGGAGGCAAGGGCCAGGCCGATGCGATAGTGGCCGAAGCCCATGCGTATCGTGCCCAGGACGATGCCCTTGCTCCTGTCGATTTCCTCGTAGGGGCCATCGCCCGGACTCCGCTCCTCCAGCTTCCGGATGCCGAAAATGTCGTAGGCGGGCCCCATGGGAGCGGCCTTCAGCTTGGGGGACCGTTCCTTGGAAAAGGAGAATTTTCGGGCGTAGCGCCGGAAGGTCCGCTCGGCGCCCCTCAGCGTGCGGCGCGGGAT
This sequence comes from uncultured Treponema sp., assembly GCA_964441515.1. Lineage (GTDB taxonomy): Bacteria > Spirochaetota > Spirochaetia > Treponematales > UBA12059 > JAAYUR01. Next base: position 12,501 of record CAYTYG010000027.1, on the reverse strand, counting down.
GAGGTTGCCGAAAATTCTCGTTTCGTCCACGAAGGTACCCTCGCAGTGAAGCCGATACGTTTGTCTCGAGTATATCCCTCGGGGGCGGGGAATCAAGTGCTTCCCGCGGGTCTTAACAGGATGTTGAAAATGTGTCTACACGCATTTTCAACACCTTTTTAAAGAGCCCGCAGGAGAACCATGTACAGAGCCGTCCCCCCGACTATGGAAAGGAGGGTGCTCCTCCGCCAGAGGTGCAGCAGGACCGTGAAGCCCGCGGCCGCCAGATCCGGAAGGCCGTGGGGGGCGGCGGGCCATTCCACGTCCTTGAAGCAGTAGAGCGCCAGGATGGTCAGGATGGCCGGGGGGCCGTACTTGGCCAGGAAGGGCACGAAGGGCGGGGGCGTCCGGTTCCGGAAGAGAAGGAAGGGCAGGGCCCTCGTGGCCAGGGTGGCCGCCGTCATCGCGGCTATGGCCGCCAGCATCCGGGGGCTATCCATGGCGCTCCAGCCTTCCCCGCAGGGCGAACAGGAGCACGCCCGCGGCGCCTATGGCCGGAAGGAGCATCCTGTCCGGTCCGAGGAGGAAATAGCTCGCCCCCGCGCAGGCCGCGGCGGCCAGGTAAGGCCACGGGTCCCGTATCTTCCGGGTCTGCTCCAGGAGGAGCACGAGAAAGAGGGCGGTCAGGGAGAACTCCAGGCCCCGGGTATCGAAGGCCAGGAGGCTGCCCGCAAGGGCTCCGATCATGGTGCCCAGGAACCAGTACGACTGGTTCAGGGCCGAGACCCAGAAGCGGAAGCGGTGGGCGTCCACCCCCGGGGGGACGGACACCGTGGACAGGAGTGCGTAGGTCTCGTCCGTGAGGGTGTATACAAGGTAGGGCTTGAATCTCCCCGCTCCCGAGTATAGTTCCAGGAACGACAGCCCGTAGACCATGTGCCGCAGGTTCAGAAGGAGCGTGGCCGTGAAGATCTCGGCCAGGGTCGCCCCGGCCGCGATGAGCCCCACCCCCATGAATTGCGCGGCCCCCGCGTACACGATGAGGCTCATGGCGGGAGCGGTCCAGAGGGGCAGGCCGGAGCTTGCCAGGAGCAGGCCGAAGGCGGCGCCGATGGTGGTGTAGCCCAGGAAGACCGGGAAGCTGACCGGCAGTGCGGCGGCCAGGGCGGTTCGCGGCGCGGCGCGGCCCCGGCGCTCTCCCCTTCCGCGAGAGGGCGCACTATCCTCCGGTCCGGGACGGTCCGGCATGGTTTCCTCCTGATGTAGGACAGACTCTATACCACGGCCCCGGGAACGGCGCAAGCCGGGGGCTTAGACCTCCGCCGCCACCTCGTGGGTGCCGCTCCCGAAGACCGGGACGAGCCCCCCCGGGGCCTCGCGCCCGTCCGCGGAGAACATCGGCCCGGCGCCTTCCGCCCCGCGGCGCACCCGGATGCGGTAGAGCGCCCCCCGGAAACGGCGCTCCGCGGTGAAGCCGTCCCATCCCGAGGGCAGGCGGGGATCGACCCGGAGCCCCCCCAGCTCGGGCCGGATGCCCAGGAGCCGCTGGGTTACCGCGCGGTACATCCAGCCCGCCGTTCCGGTCAGCCACGAGTTCCGCGCCACGCCGAACAGGGGATGGTCGTTCCCCAGGACGTTCTGGGGATAGACGTAGGGCTCCGATTCCCACCGCTCTATCTCGTCGTTGCGCGCGGCGGGATTGGTCTGGGCGAACCAGCGCCAGGCCGTATCCCCGTCCCCGGCCAGGACCGAGGCTATCATGGCCCAGGGATTCGAGTGCAGGAAGACGCCGGCGTTCTCCTTGGCCCCGGGGGGATAGGTGGTCACGCCCCCCACGCGGCGGTCGAAGTCGGCGTAGGGCGGCCAGAAGAGCTTCAGTCCCCTCCCGGTGTCCAGGCGGTCCCGAACCGCCCGGAGGCTGGATTCCGCCCGTTCCGGGGTCGCGAAGCCCGCCAGGATGGGCCAGCTCTGGGCGTTGAGGAAGAGGGCGCCCGTCCCGCTCCCCGCGGCGCCCACGGACCGTCCGGTCTCGTCAAAGTAGCGTACGTACCAGTTCCCGTCCCAGGCCTCCCGGTTGACCGCGTCGGAAACGGCCCAGTAGAGGCGGTCCGCCTCCTTCGCCTTCTCCGAAAGGCCCCGGTCCTCCGGCGGGCGCGCCGAGAGGAAGCGGAGGATGTTCCCGTACTCCCGGAGGGCGGCTCCGTACAGGCAGGCGGTGAAGACGCTCTCCGAGCCGGAGGGGAGGTTGAAAGTGTCGTTCCAGTCCGCGAAGCCCAGGAGCGGAAGCCCGTGCCGGCCCTTGTGGCCCTCCGTGAAGGCCAGGGCGCGCTCCAGGTGGTCGCGGACGCTCCCCGCCCGGCCCCCGGAGGCAGGATAGTAGGGGATTTCCTCGTCCAGGAAGGAAGTGTTCCCCGATTCCTTGAGGTACTCCGAGGCGGCCAGGACTATCCAGAGGTGGTCGTCCGAGTACCAGTGGAAACGGTCGGCGTACTCCAGGGAGTCCCCCTCGGAGGCCTCCCCGGTCAGGGGGTTGAACTGGTGGTAGGCGGAGCCGTCCGGCCTCTGCACCCCCAGCAGGGAGCGCAGCAGCCCCGCTGCCAAGTCGGGGTCCGCGGCCGCCGTGGCGGCCAGATCCTGGGCCGTGTCCCGCACCCCCATGCCGCGGTCCCTGCCGTAGCCCAGCTGGTAGCGGGAGAGGTACCGGGACCACTGGGTGGCCACCCGGGCCTGCCAGGGGCCGTGTATATTGATGTTGGAGTTCACCGTCCCGTCCGGGGTCTCCACCCGCAGGACCGAGAGGTAGCGGTCCCAATCGGCGGCCAGCGCCCGGAAGGCCGATTCGGCCTCCCCGGGGCCGAAGGGCTTCCCGGCTTCCCGATCCGCTGCCTGGAGCCCCGGGGCAAAGCCCAGGCGCACGACCGCGGTCCGGCTTTGTCCCTCCGGGATACCTCCCAGCCGCAGGAGCAGGACCAGGACGGGATCCCCACGCTCGGCGTCCCGGCTCGGGAGCTCCGGGGCGTCCAGGGAGGCCGGGGCCGCCCAGGAGCCCGCGGGGCCCAGGAAGTCCCGGCGCTCGCAGGCCCAGGAGGAAGCGGTGACGTCGGAGGCATAGTAGGCGGTGAAGTCCGATTCGCGCATGTAGGCCCCCGCGGCCAGGTACCGGCCGCCTCGGCCGTCGTCCCGGGAGCGGGAGCGCATGGTCTGGGGAACCCAGTCCGCGTTGGCAAGCTGCTTGAGGGCGTCGAAATGGGAGACCTCCGCGGCGGGGATCAGGTCGACCTCCGCGGTCCCGGGCCCCAGGTTGGCCACGCCGTACTCCCGGACCAGGAAGGTCGTTCCCGGGGGCACGAAGGCCCGGCACTCGACCCGGACTCCGAAGGCCCGGGCCGCGTACCGGGAGTACCCCAGCCCCACCCGGCACTCCCATGCGTCCAGGGGGTCCCGGATCGGCGACCAGTAGGGCGCCATCCGGGCTTCCGGCCGCCCGGTCCTCCGGATACGGAGGTAGCAGGTCTCGCCCCGGAAGTCCCCCTCGGGAACCTGGGGAAGGTACTTCGTGACGCGCCCCAGGGCGGGGTCTCCGGCGCAGAGGTTGGCGCCGCCCCAGGCGTCCAGGAATCCCCCGAAGGCCGGGGAGCCCACGTAATTGATCCAGGTCGTGGGGGTGCGAGGATCCTCGATCACGTACTCCCGAGTTCCGTCGTCAAACCGTCCGATGCGCATTCTCCTTCCTTCCTCATTAGCCTAGGGAGGGCGCGAACATGCGGGCGATCTGCATGCACGCCGCCCCGTAGGCGACGACTTCCTCCCCCAGGGGGGATTTCTCAACCTCGCAGCGCGTCTCCCCGGGGTAGGCGGAGTTCCTACGCACCTCCTCGGCGAGTATCCTGGCCAGGGAATCGAACCGGGACTGGAAGGAGCCGCCCACCACGACCCTTCGCAAGTCCAGCATGTTCACCAGGAGGCCGATGTTCCGACCCAGCTCCCGCGCCACGGCCTCGAAGGCCTCCGGGCTCTCCTGGGCCTTTCGGGTGACGGAGTAGGGAAGGGAGAACTGGCTCTTGGTCTCGGCCTCGTGGAAGACGCTCCGGAACTCCCCCGCCGTCCCCTCGGATCCCTTGTGGACCTGTCCGTTCAGGACTATCGCCATTCCGACCGCGACCCCTCCGCGTTCGGGGTCCCCGGCCTCCTCCTTGCGGAACTCCCCCAGGAGGAAGAGGAAGTCCTCGGGGCTCACCACCGCCCGCCTGCGGACTATCTCGGACCAGCAGCAGCAGCGGGCGTCGTTCTCGGCGCGGACGGGGACGCTGAGGTAGTCGTCCATGGCCCCGACCACGTTGACGGGCTCCTTGATCATGAGGGGGGCGCTCTTGCGGACTATGCCCCGCTCCGAGTCGATTATGCCCGAGAGCCCGAGGCCTATGCCCAACAGGGGGGCGCCGGAATCCCCTATCCGGGGCTTCAGCTCCGACAGGACGTCCAGGAATACCCCGCGCAGATCCCGGCCGCCGAAGGACAATTCCCGGGAGTGGGAAAGGACGATCTCTCCCAGGGGATTCACGAGGCAGGCGGTGTAGCGCTCCGTCTGGATCTCTATACCGAGGAAGTTGCCGATGCCCCCTCGGACGCGCAGGGCTACCGGCTTCCTACCCCCCTGCGGCCCCGCCGCGCCCTCCGCCCCCTCCTCCACGAGGCCCGCGTCTATGAGCTGGCCGGCTATCTTGGTTATCGTGGACTTGTCCAGGCCCAGGGTCTGGGCCAGGTCGATCCGGGGCGAACCGTCCCGGGTCCACAGGGCGCCGAAGACGCGCCGCAGTGTCGGACTCGGGCCGGAGCGATCCGTTAGAAGCATGCGAACCATTCTATTGGTTTTTTCCATCAACCAACAGACTACAACGCTTTATCCATCTCATCAAGCGCAAATCCATAAAAAATCCCTTGACAGATCACGATTCTCGTGTGAGGATATGGTTGGTTGCGTCGATCAACCAAGTATTTTTTTATACTCGGACGGGTTAGGAATTTGGGAAAACAGGCTCCGGACCAACGCAAGACGAAGCGAAAACCCCTCAATGTCTCCTTATTGACCATGCTGATACCGGGCTCCCTCGCCCTCCTCGTTTTCAGCTACCTTCCCATGGCGGGGATCTTCATCGCCTTCAAGGACATCAACTACACAAAGGGCATCTTCGGGAGCCCCTGGGTGGGATTGAGGAACTTCGAGTTCTTTCTGAAGACCCCGGACGCCTGGCTGATCACCCGGAATACCATACTCTACAATTTCGGCTTCATCCTGCTGGGCACGGTCCTCTCCGTCTCGGCCGCCATCGCCCTGGACCGGATGCGGAGCCGAAGGCTGGGGCGCCTCTACCAGGGGATCATGTTCCTTCCCTACTTCTTCTCCTGGATCGTCGTCAGCTCCCTGGTGTTCTCCTTCCTCTCCGCGGACCTGGGATTCATCAACCGGGAGATCCTGGAGCGTTTCGGGATCGAGCCCGTCAACTGGTACGTGAAAACCAGCGCCTGGCCCTTCATCCTGGTGTTCGTGAATCTCTGGCGCTACACGGGCTACAACAGCGTCATCTACCTGGCCGCCATCTCCGGCATCGACCCGGGCTACAACGAGGCCGCCACCGTGGACGGGGCCTCCACCTGGCAGGTGATACGGCACATAACCCTGCCCCTGCTATCCCCCGTCATCGTCATCCTGGTGCTGCTGAGCATCGGGAAAATCTTTTTCGCGGAATTCGGGCTCTTTTTCCAGGTGCCCCAGAACATGGGCCCCCTGTTCAAGACCACGAACGTGATCGACACCTACGTCTACAGGACCTTGGTGAACATGGGGGACATCGGGATGTCCGCGGCCGCCGGGCTCTTCCAGTCCGTCGTGGGCTTCGTCCTGGTCCTGAGCTCCAACCTCATCGTCCGGCGTATAGACCCGGACAAGAGCCTTTTCTAGGAGAGTGCCGTGAAGCTTCGCTTTTCCCTGAGCCAGGCCATCCTCCACGTTCTTTTCATCCTCGTCTGCTTCCTCTGCCTGTATCCCCTGGCCCTGGTGATCGGCATCTCCTTCTCCGACGAGACGAGCATCGCGGTGAACGGGTTCCGCCTGATCCCGAAGGTCTTCTCCACGACGGCCTACAAGTTCGTCCTGAGGGAGGGGAGCGCGATCCTGCGGGCTTACGGCGTCACGATTCTGGTAACCCTCCTGGGCACCCTCGCCAGCACCCTGACCATCGCTCTGTACGCCTATCCGATTTCCCGCCCCGATTTCCGCTGGCGCAGGCAGTTTTCGGCCTTCGCCTTTTTCACCATGCTCTTCTCCGGCGGACTGGTGCCCTGGTACATCGTCTGCGTGCGGTTCCTGAACCTGCGGAACACGATGTGGGCGCTCTTCCTGCCGTACCTCATGAACGCCTGGTACGTCCTGATCATGCGGACCTTCTACAAGGACAACGTTTCCCAGTCCATAATCGAGTCCGCCAAGATGGACGGCGCGGGGGAATACACGATCTTCTTCCGCATCGTGATCCACTTGGCCAAGCCCGGCGTCGCGACCATCGCCCTGTTCAACACCATCTGCTTCTGGAACGACTGGTGGCTGCCCCTCATGCTCGTGAACGACCCCAAGTGGTTCAACCTCCAGTATCTGATGTACCGGGTGCAGATCAACATCCAGTACCTGTCCAGCATGGCGGGGAGCGTCTCGGGCGTCTCGACGGAGATACTGAGAACCCTGCCCTCCCGGACGGCCCAGATGGCCATGTGCGTGCTCTCCATAGGCCCCATCGTGATGGCGTATCCGTTCTTCCAGAAGTACATAGTCAAGGGAATCACGATCGGATCCCTCAAGGAGTGATCCGTATCGAGGTGACGGCCGCCCACGGGGCGCGCCGCATAAAGAATGAGGTCCGGCGTACGCCGGAAAGGGAGGCTACATGAAAAACAGGATGGCCAAGGCCGCGATCCTGCTCGCCCTGGCGGCGATGATGCTGGCCGCTTGCGGCGGGGCGAAGACCGCCAAGACCGAGGAAATCGTCTGGTACTTCATCGGCAACGGTCCCCAGGAGGACGTGGCCAAGGTGGAGGCCGAGGTCAACAAGTACATCCAGTCCAAGGGGCTGCCCGCTACGGTCAAGCTTGTCTGCTTCGACTGGGGCACCTACGACCAGAGGATGAACACCATCATAGCGTCGGGGGAGACCTTCGACATCTGCTTCACCGCGGTGTGGACGAACAACTACCGCAACAACGTCGCGCGGGGCGCGTTCCTTCCCCTCAACGACCTCATCCAGAAGCACGCCCCCAAGACCGCCGAGCTCATCGGCGCCGACTTCCTGGCGGGCTCCGCCGTGGACGGCGTCAACTACGCCATCCCCGCCAACAAGGAAAAGGCCCATAACTGGGGATTCATCGTCCGCAAGGACCTCGTCGAGAAGCACAATCTCCCCCTGGACAGCGTGAAGACCCTGGAGGACCTGGAGCCCCTGCTCAAGGTGATCAAGGCCAAGGAGCCCGGCGTACACGGCCTGGAAGCCTGCGTCGGCGAGTCCCCGCGTCTGCTTCTGGACTGGGACAAGCTCATCGACGACGACGTCCCGGTATCCCTCTACCCGGACAACCGCTCCGACAAGGTCGTGTTCGAGCTCGAGGCTCCCGAGACCATGGAGCTCTTCCGGACCATGCGGAAGTACTACCAGGCCGGCTATATCCGCAAGGACGCCGCGGCCGTGACGGACTTCCTGGCGGACGAGAAGGCCGGCGTGATCTTCGCGGCCACGAAGTCCCTGAAGCCCGGAAAGGCCGACGAGATGTCCAACGCCACGGGCAGGCCCTGGGTGCAGGTCGAGATAACCCCGCCGGTCATGTCCAACCGCGAGACCACCGGCTCCCTGCAGGCCATCTCCCGTACCTCCAAGCACCCCGAGCTGGCCATGCGCTTCCTGGAGATGTTCAACACGGACAAGTACCTCAACAACCTGATCAACTTCGGGATCGAGGGCGTGCACTACGTCAAGGTCAACGAGAACATGATCAAGCCGGGACCGGACGTCGCGAAGTACAACCCCCAGACGGGGTGGATGTTCGGCAACCAGTTCATCAACTTCCTGTACGAGAACGAGGATCCCCGGAAGTGGGAGAAGTTCGTGGAGTACAACGCGAAGGCCATCCCCCTGAAGAGCCTCGGCTTCACCTTCAACCCCGAGCCGGTCAAGACGGAGATCGCCACCTGCAAGAGCGTGTGGGATGAGTTCATGCCCTCCCTCGAGACCGGGACCGTGGATCCGGACAAGGTGGTTCCCCAGGCCATCGCCAAGTACAAGGCGATCGGCATCGACAAGATCGTCGCGGAAGTCCAGCGCCAGTACGACGCCTGGCTTGCGGCCAAGAAGAAATAAAAAAACCTCCTAAAATGTTGTCCGGCCCGGCGCTCCCCCGCGGGAGGCCGGGCCGGAGGGTGGGACAAGCGATCGGACAGCGGAGGATCTCATGCGCTACGGAAGCTTTGACGACTCCCGGCGGGAGTATGTTATCGAAACGCCCAGGACGCCGCAGCCCTGGATAAACTACCTGGGGGACGAGTCCTTCTTTTCCCTGGTGTCCAATACGGCGGGCGGCTACTCCTTCTACCGCGACGCGCGGCTCCGGCGCATCACCCGCTACCGGTACAACGACGTTCCCCAGGACACGAACGGGCGCTACCTTTACATCAAGGACGGGGATTCCGTATGGAATCCGGGCTGGAAGCCCGTGCGGACCGAGCTGGACGGCTTTCTCTGCCGCCATGGCATGGGATACACGGTCTTCCAGTCCGAACGCGCGGGCCTGGCCTGCGAACTGACCGTCCTGGTGCCCCCCGGGGAGGACTGCGAGGTGCAACGCGCCGTCCTGGAGAACCGCTCCGGCAAGCCCAAGGATATTTCCGTCTGGGGAACCGTGGAGTTCTGCCTCTGGAACGCCTGGGACGATCAGACAAACTTCCAGCGCAACCTGTCCACGGGAGAGTGCTCCGTGGAAACCTCCGGGGACCGCTCCGTGATCTACCACCTCACGGAGTATCGGGAGCGCCGGAACCACTACGCCTACTTCGCCGCCCTGGGGCCCGTGGACGGATTCGAGTCCGCCCGGGCCGTCTTCCTGGGTCCCGACGGGGACTGGGCGCGGCCCCGCGCCGTGTTCGAGGATTCCGCCGGAGGCTCGATCGCCGACGGGTGGTCCCCCATGGCCGCCCACCGGTTCCGGCTCCGCCTGGAGCCCGGAGAGAAGCGCGAGATCCGCCTGGTGCTGGGGTACGCCGAGAACCCCCAGGACAGGAAATGGGCCTCCGGCGGGAAGCCGAACCTGGAAAAAGCCCGGGCCGCCGTGGACCGGGCCGCGGAGCCCGGCTTCGTGGACCGCGCCCTGGAGCGTCTACGGGCCCGTTGGGGGGATCTCTTGGAGCGGTTCCAGATCGAGACCCCGTGCCCCGAGCTGGACCGGAACGTGAACACCTGGAATCCCCGGCAGTGCGCGGTGGTCTACCACTTCGCCCGGAGCGCCTCCTACTTCGAGAGCGGGATTGGTCGGGGGATAGGCTTCCGGGACACCTGCCAGGACCTCCTGGGCTTCGTGCACATGCTCCCCGAAAAGGCGAGGTCCCGGCTGATCGCCGTGGCCTCCACGCAGTTCGAGGACGGCGGCGCCTACCACCAGTTCCAGCCCCTCACGGGCCGGGGGAACGCGGACATAGGCGGGAACTTCAACGACGATCCCCTCTGGCTGATCCTGGCGACCGCGGCCTACATCAAGGAAACCGGGGACTGGGAAGTCCTGGACGAGAGCGTGCCCTTCGACAACGACCCCGAAAAGGCCGCGCCCTACTACGAACACCTGGTGCGGGCTTTCCGGAAGACCGCCTCCGGCCTGGGCCCCCACGGGCTCCCGCTGATAGGACGCGCGGACTGGAACGACTGCCTCAACCTGAACTGCTTTTCCGGGAACCCCGACGAGTCCTTCCAGACGACCGGGCTCAAGGACGGGAGGACGGCGGAGAGCGTCTTCATAGGCGGCCTCCTGCTCTGGGTCGCTCCGGACCTGGAACGCATGGCCCTGCGGCGGGGCGACGGGCCCCTCGGCAAGGAGATACGGGAGAGCGTCCGGGGCATACGCAAGGCCCTGGAGGAGCACGGCTGGGACGGGAAGTGGTACCGCCGCGCCTACGACGCCGAGGGGCGGGTGGTGGGAGGCGCGGAGTGCGGGGAAGGCTCCATCTTCCTGGAGCCCCAGGGCATCTGCGCCATGGCGGGCATCGGAAGGGAAAAGGGTTGGCCCAGGGCGGCCCTCGAATCCGTGGTCCGGCGCATGGAGACGCCCTACGGAATCGTGCTCCTGGACCCGCCGTACACCCGCTACCGTCCGGAGCTGGGGGAGATATCCTCCTATCCCCCCGGCTACAAGGAGAACGGGGGTATCTTCTGCCATAGCAATCCCTGGCCCGTCATCGCGGCCGTCCGGGAGGGCATGGTCGAGGAGGCCTGGAGATGGTACCGGGCGATTTCCCCGGGCTTCCTGGACGAACGCAGCGCCCTGCACGGAACCGAGCCCTACGTCTATTCCCAGATGATAGCCGGCAAGGGTTCGGCGCGGCACGGAGAGGCCAAGAACTCCTGGCTCACCGGGACCGCGGCTTGGGCTTACTCCGCGGCGGTGCAGTGGATATTGGGCGTACGGCCCGAATGGGACGGGCTCGCGGTGGATCCCCGACTCCCGGCCGACCTGCCGTGGGTCCGCATGACACGGGTCTGGAGGGGCGCCCGGTACGAGATCACCGTGGAGCGGACCCCGGGCCTGGACGCTCCGGAGTTCATCGTGGACGGCAAGCCCGCGGAGAATCCCGTCCTACCCCCGGCCCCGGAGGGATCCCGGGTGAAGGTGTCCGTCCGGGTGCCCTGATCCGTTTTCGGCATTTCGCGCGGGGCGTTTTGCGGGGAGGGTCGTCCGCCCTTCCCGAGTCTCCCGGGACGCCCCGCGCTTTTTTTCCCCCGCCGCGGAGGATTCGTCCATGTCCGGCGGCGGATTATCCGGGAAAATTTCAATATTTGAACGAATTCCGCGAAAATCGGCTTGACAGCTTTTTTCAAGGCATGCTAGGGTCCGTCCATGATCGGCGAAGCGCAAGGTTTCCCTGAGGAAACCGATTCCCGTACGGGAATCCAGACGATAGACCCCCGGGGCGTTCTCCGCTCCGCGGCCCTCTGCGGCGCCGGTTCCGCCTCCCTCATCTCCGCCCTTTCCACCTCCGTCCTCTCCGTCGTCGTCATTATTATCGTCCTCCTTCTTACCCTGGGCATATAGGGCTCCTTCGCTGGAAAACGGCCGGGCGGAGTGAGCCCGATCCGTACAAGGCCGTTCGAGCGTAGGCGCCCGGGGTCTTGAAAGCTTTTTTCATTCCCACCCCCCGCCCGCCGGCTCCCCTCCGTACAGAAAAACCATTTTTCCAGGGTAAGGAACGTACGATATGGAGCGATTTGTAGTATCCGCCCTCGTGCAGAACCACGCGGGCGTATTAAGCCGGGTTTCCGGGCTCTTCAGCCGCCGCGGATTCAACATAGACAGCCTGACCGTGGGGGAAACGACGGATCCCTCCGTCTCCCGCATGACCATCGCCGCGCTGGGAGACAAGGACGTCCTCGAACAGCTGCACCGCCAGCTGGAAAAGCTCGAGGACGTCATCGCCATCCGCCGCCTGGACCCGGAATCCGGGGTCTACCGTGAGCTCGCCCTGCTCAAGGTAGGCGCGACCTCGGAAAAGCGGGCGGAGATCGTGGGCATCGCCGAGATATTCCGGGCCCGCATCGTGGACGTGTCCCCGGAGAGCCTCATCCTGGAGGTTACCGGCGAACGCGCAAAGATCGACGGCCTGATCGACCTCCTGAAGCCCTACGGAATAACCGAACTCGCCCGCACGGGGCTCTCGGCACTTCAGCGGGGGGCCTCGGTCCTGACCAACCTATGAGGGAGAAGGCGGCCCCGTAGGGGGCCGCATAAAACGCAAGAGAAGATGCCCCGCGGTGCGGGGCCGCAGCGAAGGAGAAAACGATGGCAACGATGTATTACGACAAGGATTGCGACAAGAAGGCCCTTTCGGGCAAGACCATAGCGGTCATCGGCTACGGGAGCCAGGGGCACGCCCACGCCCTCAACCTCCGGGATTCCGGCTACAACGTGGTCGTGGGGCTCTACCAGGGATCCAAGAGCTGGAAAGAGGCGGAGGCCCAGGGCTTCAAGGTGATGACGGCCAAGGACGCCGCGGCGGCCGCGGACTTCATCATGATCCTCATCAACGACGAGAAGCAGGCCAAGCTCTATAAGGAGAGCGTCGAGCCGGGACTCAAGGCGGGAAAGACCATCGCCTTCGCCCACGGCTTCAACATCCACTTCAAGCAGATCCTGCCCCCCGCCGACGTCAACGTCGTCATGATCGCGCCCAAGGGCCCGGGCCACACGGTCCGCAGCCAGTACCTCGAGGGCAAGGGCGTTCCC
>CAYTYG010000026.1:0-16708 GCA_964441515.1 uncultured Treponema sp. | reverse complement strand
ACCCTGGACTTCCTGCGTTCCGAGTACGGAAAGCTTCTGCGGAAGTATTTCGGCCCCGGGTTGGTCTTCGAGGAATCGAGCGACCTGGAGGGCTTGAGGATCCCCCACTTCTACAACGCCTTCTACGTCTACAAGTATTCCACCGGCGTCTCGGCCGCCCTGGCCCTGGCCCGGAGGGTGCTGTCCGGCGGCAAGTCCGAGCGGGAGGCCTACTTCGCCTTCCTCAAGTCCGGGGGATCCCGGTTCCCCATCGAGTCCCTCAAGCTGGCGGGGGTGGACATGTCCAGCCCGGAGCCGGTCCGGGCCGCCTGCGCGGAGTTCGCCCGGCTTGTGGACGAACTGGAGCTTCTGCTGGGGATGGATCCCGGAGGACACGGAGAGAAGAAAAGCTGAAGAGGTAAGCTCCTACATCAAGCCCATGGCCGCCAGGACCAGGACCGAGGCCGCCGTGCAGGCGGTCTCGGTGCGCAGGATGCGATCCCCCAGGGACGCGAAGCGGAAGCCGGCGGCGGCCAGCCCTTCGAGTTCCCGGTCCGTCCAACCCCGCTCGCTGCCTACCGCCAGCACCGCCTGGGCGGGGGCCCCGCCGGGCCGGGCCGGGCCGCTCCCGTTCCGGCCGTCCGGGAAGACCCCGCCGAAGAGACCCTCCGAACGGTAGGGGTCCAGGGCCCACCGTTCCCCAGGGCCGGAAGGGGCCGGGAGGGATGCCAGAGTCTCGTCCAGGGAAGGGAAGACCTCCACCGCGGGAAGCCGGGGGTTTCCCGCCTGCTCCGCTCCCTCCAGGAGGGGCCTTCGGAAGTCCCGCCCGCGGAAGACCGCGCTATCGGCGTAGGATTTCTCCCCCAGGTCCGTGGCCGCCATTCGGATGCCCCGGATACCCAGGCTTGCCAGGTCCTTGAGGATACGGTTCGCCTGGATGGGCCGGGGAAAGCCCAGGATCAGCTCCAACGGGCGCAGGGCCGGCGCCCGCCCCTCGGGGAGGAAGGAGAAGACCATCCGGGACCCGTCCCAGGACTCCACGCGGGCCGTGCCCGTGGGGCAGGGATCGTCCGGTCCCCCGGCTATCCCCGCAGCCAGGGTGTCCCCGGCCCCCTTTCGAAGAACCTTGCGGACATGCTCCACCCTGCGGTCCGAGCGGGGCAGGGGCGCGCCGATCTCGAAAGTCTCCAGGACTAGCAGGTTCATGGGGCGAGTATACCGAAGGAAGGCCGGTGGCGACAGGTCTCCGGCGGGCCGGGCTCGGCCCCCGGTTGCTTTACCAGGGTCTTGGTAAAGCAACCGGCTTTTCCATCACCCTGTTACTCGTCCCCGTACTCCACGCCGGGCACGGCGAATCCGTGGGCCTGGAGGAAGTCCGTCCGGAACCCCTCCGCGTCCGCCACTTCCTCCACGTTCTCCGCCGTGACGGCCTTCATCCGCCGCAGCGTCTCGGCCTGGACCGGGCTTTCCATCTCCAGGTCGTCCAGGCGTATGCGGCCCTCCCCGTCCACGGGGGTTCCCGGGACCAGGAGGCGGTCCCGGAAGAGCCGGAGTCCCTGGTCCAGGCAGTCCTCGTGTTTCCCGAACTCCTTCATGACCCGGAAGAGGGTGGAGACGTACAGGGGTATCACGGGGATTACGGCGCTGGCCCGGGTGACGACGGCCTTCATGACCGCCGCCCAGGCCGCCCCCCCGCCGGGCTTGAGGAGACGGTCGAGGTCCCGGGCCGCGGCTTCCAGGTGCGCCTTGGCTCTTCCCAGGGTTCCGGAACGGTAGATGGGCCAGGAGTGCTCGGGGCCGATATAGGTGAACGCCAGGGTTCGGGCGCCCGGCGCCAGGACTCCCGCGGCGTGAAGGGCCCGGATCCAGAGCTCCCAGTCCTCCCCCCCCATGACCTTGACCGTCTGCCGGGCTTCCTCCTCCGTGGCGCTCTGGACGCGGACGGTGGAGAGGGTCTTGCGGAAGACGTCGTAGTTGAGCCCCTCGAAGGGGGCGGAAAGGGGTTTTATCACCGAGCGGTACGTCTCCCCGGTCATGGGATCCGTCCGCACCGGGGACGCCAGGGAGTAGACGACCAGGTCGAAGGCCAATCCGCTCTCCCGGGCCGGCCGGATCACCGCCTCCCGGGTGGAGTCCGCGAAGGCGTCCGCGTCCAGGGTCCGGGAGGTCAGACCGGCTTCCCGGGCGTGCCGGTCGAAGGCGAGGTTGTTGTACCAGCCCGGGGAGCCGGATCGTTTCCCGTCGGGGGCCCGCTCCAGGGATACGGAAACCGTCGCCGCGCCCAGGCCGAAGGCCGCCGCGGTCCGGGCCGCCAGGCCGTAGCCCGTGGATCCCCCCAGGACCAGGACGGACCGGACGGACTTCCCCGAGGAAGCGGCGGCGGCCTTCAACGCGGGGGCCGCAGCCCGGGCCCTCCGTATCCAGGATTCGACCAGGGCCTCGCAGCCCGGGCCGTGGGCGTTCATGCAGATGTTGTTTCGTATCATGGGATTCATCCCGGTCCTCCTTCCACACCGACCAGGGCGAGCCAAGAGGCCTCGGCGGCCAGCTCCCCGTTCACGTAGCCCCGCCCCTTCTGCTTAACGGCCCGGCTGGTCGCCCGCAGGTTCTCCACCTCCATCACGAACTCCTCCCCGGGGTAGACGGGCCTGCGGAATTTGACCCCGTCCATGGTAGCGAAGAAGAAGGTGCCCGCCGGGACTATGCCCATCAGCTTCACGCCGATGCCCCCGCACTGGGCCAGGGTCTCCAGGAGTATCACCCCCGGCACCACGGGATGGCCGGGGAAGTGCCCGGGAAAGAAGAACTCCGACCCGGTCCAGAGCCGCCTGCCCCGTATGACCCCGCCGTCGATCCAGGCGGCGTCCACGAACCGGAACGGGTCCCGGTGGGGCAGCAGGGCCTCGAGTTCCTCCCGGCTTGAAACGCTTTTTCCCTCGCTCATTCGGCTCTCCGCAGAACCACGCACCCGTTGTGCCCGCCGAAGCCCAGGGACACGCTGGCCGCGGCCCGGATCTCCAGGGGTACGCCCCGGTTCGGGACGTAGTCCAGGTCGCACGCGGGGTCGGGCTCGTCCAGGTTGATGGTGGGCGGGCAGAATCCCTCCCGCAGGGCCATCGCGCAGACGATGGCCTCCGCGGCGCCCGCCGCGGCTATCATGTGTCCCGTAACGCCCTTCGTCGAGCTGATCTTGAGCTTCCCGGCGTGCTCCCCGAAGGCCTTCTTGATCATGAGGGTTTCCGCGGGGTCGTTGATCGGGGTGGAGGTGCCGTGGGCGTTGTAATACTGGATATCCTGGGGGGCAAGGCCCGCGTCCTGGAGGGCCCTGCGTATGGCCAGGGCTCCGCCGTTCCCCTCGGGGTCCGGGGCCGTAAGGTGGTAGGCGTCGCAGGACGAGCCGTATCCCGCCAGCTCCGCAAGGACGGCCGCCCCCCGGGCCTTCGCGTGCTCCCAGGATTCCAGGACCAGCATCCCGGCCCCCTCGGAAAGCACGAAGCCGTCCCGGTCCCGGTCGAAGGGCCGGGAGGCCCGGGCCGGGTCGTCGTTGCGCTTGGTGGAGAGGGCCTGTATGCGGCAGAATCCCCCGATCGCGAATTCCGTGACCGCGCCCTCCGTCCCGCCGGCTATCGCCACGTCGCAGCGCCCGGAACGCACCAGGTCCAGGGCCAGGCCCAGGGCGTCGGTGCCGGAGGCGCAGGCCGTGGCCAGGGTATAGGCCGGCCCCCGGATCCCGAAGCGCAGGGCTATGTTGCCCGCGGCCTCGTTCGTGATCATCATGGGTATGGTCATGGGCGGGATGCGCCCCGGGCCGGCTTCCAGCATCTTGGCGTAGGATTCCCCGTGGATCTCCTCCCCTCCTATCCCGTTGCCCACGACGATGGAGATCCGGTCCCGGGGAACGGAGGCGCCCTCCATTCCCGCCTGCTCCCAGGCCTGGGCCGCGGCCGCCACGGCGTACTGGGTGAAAAGGGCCATCTTTCGAGCGTCCCTCCTGTCCATCCAGCGGGATACGTCCAGGTCCCGGACCTCCCCGGCGATGCGCGCCTCCAGCCGGGAGGCGTCGAACCGGGTTATGGGGCCTATGCCGGATCTCCCGCTCCGGACGGCGTCCCAGAAGGATGCGAGATCGTTGCCCACGGGGCTGACGGTTCCCATGCCGGTTATAACCACCCGTTGCTTTCGTTCCATGCGTTTTTCCTCCTGCCGCGCGGGTACGCTGCCCGCGAGTGTTCTCTACGCCCCGTCAGAACCGGAGCACGCTGCCCCCGTAGGTGAGCCCGGCCCCGAACCCCAGAAGCATGACGGCGTCGCCGGGGTCGATGAGTCCCTTCTCCTTCAGCTCGTTCAGGGCTATGGGTATGGACGCCGAGGAGGTGTTCGCGTATTCCTCGATGTTCATATAGAACCGCTCCTCGGGGAGCCCGAAACGCTTGGCCGCCGCCTGGACGATGCGGAGGTTGGCCTGGTGGGGGACGATCCACCGGAAGCCCTCCAGGGGAACGCCCCCCTGTTCGGCAAGGTCTCCGATCAGCTTCGTTATCGAGCGGACTGCGAAGGTATAGACGTTTTTCCCGTTCATCACAAGCGTCGCGGGCTGGGAAGTCGGGGAATCCCGGTCGAAGGACTTCGCCCTATCGGGCTGGGCTAGGTATAAGTCCCGGGCCCCGGCGCCCTCCGCCCCCAGGATGCTGGCCTTGAGCCCGCGATCGTTCTCTCCCTCCGTGCGCTCCAGGATGGCGCATCCCGCGCCGTCCCCGAAGAGAACACAGGTGGAGCGGTCCGACCAGTCCGCGATGCGTGTAAGAGTCTCCGTCCCCACCACGAGCGCGTAGCGCCGCCTGCGCGTCTCCAGCATGGCCGCGGCCGTATCCAGGGCATAGATGAACCCCGTGCATCCCGCGACCAGGTCGAAGGCTGCGGCGTTCGTCGCTCCCAGCTTGTCCTGGACGATGCAGGCCGTGGCCGGAAACCCGAAGTAGTCCGGAGTGGCCGTGGCCACCACGATATAGTCCAGGTCCTCCGGCCGGAGGCCCGATTGTTCCAAGGCCTGCCGGGCCGCGGCCGCCGCGAGATCGCTGGAGAGCTCGCCGTCCTCCGCCACGTGCCGGGCGCGGATGCCCGTATGGGAGAGTATCCACTCGTCCGTCGTATCGACGATCTTCACGAGGTCCTCGTTGGTGAGCCGTTTTTTCGGAACGCAGGCCCCGGTGGATCGCATCAGTACGGCCATGATCGCCTCCCGGGGACGAGATGTCGTCCCCGGGGCCGAGTTTGACGATCATGGCATCTATTGTCAATATGACAAACGTAACATTATTGTCACGAATCCCCCAGGATCCCCGGGAGCGGCCGCCGCGGTCCGGGACACCCGGTCAGCTCTTCCCGGGCGTTTCTTCGGGAGCCGGAAGCATGGCGCCCGCGAGGGAGAGCCCCGCGGAGACGCCCATCCCCAGGAGGGGGAGCAGCTTCGAACCCGTGAAGCTGCCCGCGATGCCCAGCGCGTACCCCGCAGCGATCGCGGCGAAGCCCCAGGCCGGCCGGACTCTCCGCCCGCCGGGGAGCATCAGCGCCACGAAGAGCGCCGGGACGAGCCCCGCGGTGTATCCGTTGTAGGTCCGCATGAGCAAGGCGATGATGTCCGTCTGGAACAGCGCGATGCCCGTCCCCAAGGCGCCCACCGCGACGGTCCAAACCCGGACCCCGGCCACCCGGGAGCGCTTGAAGATGTCGTATTCCAGGATGCCGGCCGCGGTCAGGAGCACCGTGTCCGCCGTCGAGAGGATGGCGGCCAGGAGGCCGAGTACCAGGGCCATGCCCAGGACGGCGGGGATCTGGGTCTTGGCTATGGCGTTCAGGGGATCCAGCCCTCCGAGGTCCGGGTGCGCGGCCCGCGCCCAGAGTCCGATGAAGGTAAGGGCGAAGGCGAACAGGAGCATTCCCGTACCGGACAGGAAGGAGGACTTCCGGGCGTTTTTCGGGGAGTCCGCGGAGAGGATGCGGGAGAACATCATGGGGCAGATGAAGTAGGAACCGCCCATCACGACGATGTAGTAGAGGAGGTCCAGGGGGCCGAAGCGGGAGGTGAACAGTTCGATCCGGATGGAGCCCGGCAGGGGCGGCTTGGCCAGGAACAGGTATCCCAGGGTCAGGAGGACCGCCGCGGCCAGTATCCCGAACTGGAAGAGATCCGTTCTTAGTACGGATTTCTGCCCCCCGATGAGGGTGTACACGACGAGGAAGACCGCCGCCGAGAGGACGGCGTAGGTGTGGGGCATGCCGGTCAGGGTCGAGACGATCTTGGAGGCGGCCAGGAACTGCGCGGCCGAGATGCCCGTCCAGGTGATCAGGATGATCAGGGATATCTCCATCCGGACCGCGGGTCCCAAGAGGCGGTTGGCCAGGTCCGGGAGGGTCAGGGCCTCGGACTCCCGCACCCTTCGGGAGAGGAGCGCGCCCTGCAGGAAATGGGCGAAGGCCCCCGCGGCGACAAACCAGAAGGCGGGGAAGCCCATGCCGTGGGCGTTGGAGACCGTCCCTATCGTTATACCGCCGCCGATGGTGGACGCCAGCATGGATGCGACCACCAATGCTTTCCTCTGTCCCCGTCCGGCTACCAGGAAATTCTCGATCGTCGTGTTGTACTTGCGGCTTACCAGGGCGATGCCCAGGAGAATAACCGCGTACACGATAAGGATGATGTTCGACCACATAGAAAGCCTCCGGCGTAGAATACTCTGCAGGGGTAATCTAGACCGGATATAAGACAAAGTCAAGAGAAGTACTAGGACATTATTCCAAGTGTACTATTTTTCCGCCGGGGCGGTTATAAGCTCCCGGAACCTCTGCGCGTCCAGGGTCTCCTTCTCCAGGAGTTCCGCGGAAACCGTGTCCAGAAGCTTCCGCCTCTCCTGGAGGGTCTTCCGGGCCAGGGCGTAGCGCTCCGCGATGACCCGGGCCACTTCGTCGTCCACGTACCGCTGGGTCTCCTCGCTGTACTCCCGCCCCAGGAAAGGCTCCGCGGCGGACCCCGACCCGGCGCCCATCCCCCGCTTGGTCAGCGCGACGTTCCGGAAGCGTTCGGACATCCCGTAGTCCGTGATCATCCTGCGGGCTATGTCCGTGGCCTTGGTGATGTCGCTGGCCGCCCCGGTGGAGATGCGGTCGAAGACGATCTCCTCCGCGGCCCGTCCGCCCATGAGCACGTCGATCTGGCCCAGGAGCTGGGCCTCGGTCACCACGTACCGGTCCTCCGTGGGAAGCTGGAGGGTGAAGCCCAGGGCGCCGAAGCCCCGGGGAACGATGGAGACCTTCTGGACAGGGTCGGACCCCTCCGTGAAGGCCGCAACGAGGGCGTGCCCCGCCTCGTGGTAGGCGATGGCCTTCCGCTCCTCGGGGTTCATGACGCGGCTCTTCTTTTCCAGCCCCGTCATGACCTTCTCGATCGCGGCCTCGAAGTCCCGCTGGTCCACCTTCCGGCGTCCCCCGCGGACAGCCAGGAGGGCCGCCTCGTTCACGATGTTGGCCAGGTCGGCCCCCACGAAGCCCGGCGTGGAGCGGGCCACCGTGGCCAGGTCCACGGCGTCCTCGAGTTTTACGGCCTTCGCGTGAATCCGGAGTATGGCCTCGCGCCCCACGAGGTCCGGGCGGTCCACCATCACCTGCCGGTCGAACCTCCCGGGCCGGAGGAGGGCGGGATCCAGGACGTCCGGCCGGTTCGTGGCCGCCAGGATGATGAGCCCGCTGGTGGCGTCGAACCCGTCCATCTCCACCAGGAGCTGGTTGAGGGTCTGCTCCCTCTCGTCGTTGCCACCCATGGGGCCGGAGATGCGGCTTTTCCCGATGGCGTCCAGCTCGTCGATGAAGATGATGCAGGGAGCCTTCTCCCGGGCCTGCCGGAAAAGATCCCGCACCCGGGACGCCCCTACGCCGACGAACATCTCCACGAACTCCGCGCCGCTCATGCGGAAGAAAGGCACCCCAGCCTCCCCGGCCACGGCCCGGGCCAGGAGGGTCTTCCCCGTGCCCGGGGGGCCTACAAGGAGCACGCCCTTCGGGATCTTGCCGCCTATGTCCGTGTACTTCTTGGGGGACTTGAGGAAGTCCACGACCTCCACGAGCTCCTCCTTGGCCTCGTCCACGCCGGCCACGTCGGAGAACCGGGACTTCACGTCCCCCTCGGCCACGATCATGGCCTTGTTCTGTCCGAAGGCCAGGACGTTCGAGTTGACGTTGGACAGCCGCTTCTGCAGGAGGCGCCACAGGAAGAAGATGGCCGCGAAGGGGAGCACCCAGTTGAGCAGGATGGAAACCATGGCGTTTCCCTCCCTCGGCACCGACGCGTACACCACGCCCTTGGAATCCAGGAGCTTCGTGAACTCCGGGTCGTATACGGGCACGGCCTTGTAGACCTCCCGGTCCGCGCTCGGGATGGCCGTGGGCAGGGTCCTGCGGGCCCAGGAGGAATCCCGGGACTCCTTGGGATCCGAGGAGCGGGTATAGCCCCGGTACCAGGAGGAGTCCATCTCCACCCGGACTATCTCCCCGGAGGAAATTTTGGCCTTGAACTCGCTGAAGGGGATGACCGACTCGTCGGAGGATACCATGTACCAGTTGAAGAGGATGATCATCAGGAGGGTGACGGCCACGTAGGTCAGGGAGAGCTTCCAGCCGTTCATCATGGGCGGAAGGTTCGGCCCCTTACCTCCGGGCGTCTTCGGTTTGAGTCCGTTCTTGTTCCAGGATGTCTTCTTTCCGGCCATCTTCTCTCCCGTATGACGTTCCTGCGGTCGATATCAATACTAACGAAAAAAAGGAGAGGAGGCCACTTTCGACGATCCCCCGGAGGGCCGAGATTCTCCTTGACCGTCCCGGGGAGGTTTTCGTATATTTGCTTCTATCCTTGGTTAACTCTAAGTTCTTTTTTCTCAGGAGGATTACGTCATGAAAGTGAAACCGTTGGGCGATCGCGTGCTCATCAAGGTGCAGGAGAGCGAGGCGAAAACCGCCGGCGGGATCATCATCCCGCAGACCGCCCAGGAGAAGACCCAGACCGGAGCGGTGGTCGCCGTGGGAACCGATACCGACGTGATCAAGGTGAAGGCGGGCGAGAAGGTAATGTACGACAAGTACGCCGGAACCCAGATCAAGATCGACGGGGCGGACCATCTGATCGTGAAGATGGCCGACATTCTAGCGGTCATCGACTGAAGCTGTCCGATCCACGGAACGAAAGGCCGCCCGAGAGGGCGGTCTTTTTTCGTTTCCGGCGCGGAGGGTCCTATTCCGTCAGGATACGGAGGACTTGATCCGGGCTTTCTGCGGCCAGGAGGGCCTCCCGTTTCTCCGAACTGCGGAAGAGCAGGCTGATCTCCGCCAGGAACTGGAGGTGGGGCCCCGTTTTCGTCATGGGGGACAGGGCCAGGATGAAGATGCGGCACGGCTTCCCGTCCAGGGTCTCGAACTCCACCGGATGGTCGGACACGCCTACGCAGGCCGTCAGGTCGGGAACGGCGTCCGTCTTTCCGTGGGGAATGGCGATGCCGTGCTTCATTCCCGTGGACATCTTCCGTTCCCGTTCCAGGATGCTGTCCAAGGCTTTATCGTAGGAGGCGAGGGAGCCGTTGCGGACCAGGACGTCCAGCATCTCCCGTATGATCCCCTCCTTGGTCGTCCCCTGGAGATGCAGGGCGACGGACTTCTCTGTAAGGACGGTTCGGAGATTCATGGGGGAGATTGTAGGGTCGCCGCCGCGGAAAGTCAACGGAGAAGGGTTCCTAGATGAATCTGCGGACTTCCCGTTCTACGACCATGCCCTCGGACCGCGCGACGATCCAGGCCACGCACCCCGCCCATACGGTGTCCAGGACGGTCCCGGCGAGAAGGAGGGGCAGGGCGGCCTGTGCGAGCAGGAGATGCCCGGTCTCGAAGCCCCGTCCGTACAGCCCCGAAAGGAGGGCCAGGGCCGCGGCCGGTCCCCGCCCGGGGAAGGACCCCAGCAGAAGGGCCGAGAGGGGAACGAAGAGCAGCATCCAGAAGAGATTGGCCGCGGAAAACCCGAGGTTCGAGAAGGAGCTCAGGACCACGATGAAGCCGGTGGCGGTGACCAGGGAGGTGCCCGCCCTCCCGAGGAGCAGGGCTATGGGAACGGAGAGGGTCCCGGATCTACGGCGTATCCCGAGGCTCTCCTTGGAGTGCTTCAGCAGGGTTCCGGCCCCGAAAAAGAGGTCCCCGGAGACCGCCGCGGCCAGGGCGGGGCCCAGGACCCCATACAGCACCCGGAAGGGGTTTTTCCTTCCTCCGGCGAAATAGAGGACGAGGGGGATCGCCACGAGGAGCGTGAAGAGAACCTCCGCGCCCACGGTGAGGAGGAGCCCCCGGTACAGGTGCAGGTCCAGGACTTCCCGAAACGCCCGCGCGTTCCGGACGGCCGCCAGGATCGCGAAAACCGCCAGGATCTCGACGAAAAAGCTGTTGATCTGGTAGACGATCCGGGAAAGGGAATCGAAAAAACCGACGACGGGCCTCGTGACCGCCTGGTCGAAGGAAAAGGCCAGGCCGAGTATGACCGCCAGGACAAGGAGGGGAGCCAACCCGTCGCCGCCGGACGCCAGGGCCGTAAAGGCGTTCCTCGGGAAGAGCCCCAGGAGGATGTCCCCCGCGGAGGCAAGGGCCTCGGGGGCCGCGGACTCGCTCACCAGGGGGATGCGATCCGGCCTCAGGATGAAAGCCCCCGCCGCGCCGAGTATGGCCGCCGCGAAGACGGAGGCGACCGAGAGGATCACGGCCTTTCCCGCCATGGACAGGAAGCGCCGGTCCTCGTAGAGCTCGAACACAGCGATGGGAATGGAGAAAAAGACCAGGGGCAGGAACACGTAGCGGCCCACGCGGATCGCCAGCTCCAGGAGCATCTCCAGGGTCTTGTCGAGGGAAGAGTCCCGAGGCAGCAGGAGCCCCAGGACGGATCCCAGGGCCGCCGCTATAAGGAGCTTCATCCATATCTTCATAGGATTGGGAGTCTATCCGACCCGGGGACCAGAGTCAATTGAAACGAGGTTCGGCCCCTTGTGCCTCTCCGCCCGGGAGCGTACAGTAGATCATGCGGTTTTCGAGCACGCGCAACCCCGCCCTTCGGGCGTCCCTATTCGAGGCCGCGGTAGAGGGTTTTCCCCGGGACGGCGGTCTGTACGTGCCGGCCTCGGAACCCGACCTGCGAAGCCTGATCTACAGCCTCGGCGGCAGCCTTCCGTACCGGGATTTGGCGAGCTTGGCGTCCTCCGCGGTCTTCGGGGACGACCTGGACCCCCTGGAGGCGGCGCGGCTCGCGGAGGCCGCGTACACCTTTTCCCCCGGAATCCGGTCCCTGGACGAATCCACCTCCCTGGTGGACCTCTCCACGGGCCCCTCCGGGAGCTTCAAGGACTACGGGATGACCTTCCTGGCCGCCCTGCTGGCCAGCCGTCCGGAATCCGGGGTGCGGACGGTCCTCCTTGCGACTACGGGGGACACCGGGACCGCGGCGGCCGAGGCGTTCCGGTCCGTCGGGAACCTCCGGCTCGTGCTCCTCTACCCGGAAGGAAGGGTCCAAGGCGTCCGGCGGGAGCTTCTGGCGCGGAACGGGGGCTTCGTGGAGGCCGTCCGGGTCCGGGGCGGCTTTGAGGCCTGCCGGACCCTGGTGCGGCGGGCTTTCGAGAGATCCGGGGAGAGGCTCCGCCTGGTTCCCGCCACGAGCGCGAACATCGCGAGGCTTCTTGCGCAGGTCTTCTATTTCCTGTACGCCTTCGTATTCCTCAGGGACCGGAACCCCGGGGATTTCCTCGCGGCCGTACCCTCCGGGAACCTGGGGAATTTAATTTCAGGCCTCTACGCATGGCGCTGGGGGGTTCCGATCACCGGCTTTATCCTCATAGGTCCCCCGGGGCCGCAGTCCTCGGAGGCCCTGATGCGGTATCTCTTCGATCCGCTGTCCGGGGAGGACGCCCCGGCGCCCTACACGGCGGACGATCCGGAGAACCGGGAGCGTATCCGGGCCTTGGCCGCCGGGAACCCCGGAGTGCTCCGCACGCTCCTGTATCCCATGGCGGTGGACCAGAGGGAGGCCTCGAGGGCCCTTCTCCGCCTCCGCCGGGACCACGGCATCTTCACGGGACCCGAGACGGCCCGCGCCTGGGCCGCGGCGCGGCGCGCCCTGGACGAGTACCGCCTGTCCGGGGGCGCCCAGGTGGCCGTGTTCGCGGATTCCCACCCGGCAAAGCACGCGGCCGAGGTGGAGCGGGCCTGCGGCGAACTCCCTCCCGGAGAGTTTCCGGGCGTCTCCGAGCCCTTCCCCCCGGACGCGGAGATGCCGGCGGACCTGGGCGCCCTGGAGGCCTTCCTGGCGCGCTGACGGTTCGGGGCCGCCGCGGTTCCCTGGACAAGCGTCCTCTCCGCCTATATTCTTTCCCGATGCCGGAATCGGAATCGCGCCTCCCGGGAAAGAACGTCCCCCGCTCGGAACGTCTCGAGCGCCGCGTCCTGGCCATAGCGGCCCCCGCCATGGCGGGCAGCCTGGTGGAGGCGTTTTACAACCTGACGGACGCGTTCTTCCTGGGCAAGCTGGGCGCCACGGAGATCGCGGCGCCCTCCGTCTCCTCCAGCCTGGTGTTCTTCATGATCATCTTCGCCTCCGGCATGTCCGCCGCGGGAACCACGCTCATCGCCCAGTCCAAGGGCCGCGGCGACCGGGACCGCATGAATTTCTACCTGAACCAGACCGCACTCATCCTCGCGGTTCTCTCCGTGGGGCTCACGGGCCTGGGGCTGGCCCTTTCCGGCCCCATCCTGCGGCTGCTCAACACCCCCGAGGGGGTCCGGACCCAGGCGCTCGCGTACCTGAGGATCGTGATCTGCGGTATGCCCTTCATGTACGCCTACTTCCTTCTGCAGGCGGCCTACTCCGCCGTCGGGGACACCCTGACACCCTTGAAGGTCCACCTCGCGGCGGTCCTGGCGAACGTAGCCCTGGACCCTCTTTTGATCTTCGGCCTGGGACCCGTTCCGGCTCTTTCCGTGGAGGGGGCCGCCCTGGCGACCATAGCGTCCCAGGGGCTCGGGGCCGTCCTTTCCCTGCGGATCCTTCTGCGGCGGGGAGGGCCCCTGCGCCTCCGGCGGAGCCTCCTTAGGCCCGACGCGGGGGCGGCCCGGCTGATCCTTAGGATAGGACTGCCCTCCTCCCTGGGGCAGGCCCTGTCCGCCCTGGGTTTCACGGTGCTCCAGGGGGTGGTGAACCTCTTCGGAGCCGGGGTTATAGCGGCCTTCGGCGTGGGAAACCGCATCATCAGCCTATTCAACCTGCCCGCCCAGGGCTTGGCGGTGGCCACAACCTCCCTGGTCGGCCAGGCCATAGGCGCCCGGGACGAGAAGGCCGCATCCCGATCCATCTGGGCCGGCCTGCGCCTCTGCCTGCTGCTGGTGGGGCCCCCGCTCCTGGCTTCCTACTTCTTCGGAGGGGACCTCGTGAGGGCCTTCGTGAACGATCCGGCGGCCGTGCGATACGGGGACTTGATGTTCCGGGTCGTTGCGCCCTCGGTCCTCTTCTTCTGCCTCTACCTCGTGCTGACCGGGGCCTTCCAGGGCGCCGGGGACACGCGGATCATCTTCGCCCTCTCCGTGGCTCGGCTCTGGGGTATACGGGTTCCCCTGGCCTATGCCCTGGCCTTCCTGGCCGGCCTTGGCCCCCTGTCCATCTGGCTGGCCATGTTCGTCTCGAACCTGCTGACCGCGGTAGCGGGATTCGCGTGGTTTCGCCGGGGGCGTTGGAAACGGGCCCTGTCCCGGGAAACGGTGTAAAGGCTTTTTCGGCGGCCCCCGGTTCCCGGGGGAAATCCGCCGAAGGGTGTTCCTTCCGCAATTCCTATACTCCGGGGAGACGCCGCGCGGACGCCCCCGCTTGCGTACGGGGCGGGGATGTCCATACTTATAAGGGAGGCGCAGCGTGGGGCGCCCAACAAGGAAGGAAGAACTTGCCGGAGGACGATGGGACGCGGACGCCGGATGACCCGGACAACTTCCTGGACGCCGTCCCTCTCCCGATGTTCATCGCCGATTTTTCCCCGTTCCTGAGGGCGCTGGGGACGAGCGCCTCGGGCTTCCTGCCCCTCCTCGGATCGGACAGCCCGGAGCGCCTGCGGATTGTCTCCGGGGTACGGCTTCTGTTCGTGAACGAGGAAGGGGGCCGTCTTCTAGCCGAACGGGTGGTTCCGGGGAAGGGCTATGTCCCCTGGGAGCGGCTGGCCGCGGATTCCTGGAAGGAGCTCGCGCTTGCCCTGGACGGTTTCCTGGAAGGGCGCACCACCAGGGAGTTCCCGGTATCCTTCCTGTATCCCAGCGGTTTCGCCCGATCCTACTCCCTGCGGCTCCATCTTCCCGAAAAGGCCCGGGCGGATTGGTCCCGGGTGATCGCCTGCATCACCCGCGTAGACCAGCCGGGCGAACCGCCCGCGACCGCGGAGGGCGATGCCTTTCTCCGGCAGCTCTTCTCGAACATGCTCCTGGGCTTCGCCTTGATCGAGACGACCGCGGAAGCCGCCGGGCCCTCGGACTTCCGCTTCCTTTCGGTCAATCCCGCGTTCGAGCGCATCACGGGGTTTGAAAGATCCTCCGCCGTCGGAAGGACCGCGGGGGAGGTGATGCCGAATCTGGACCCGGAGAGCGTCCGTGCCTTCGTAGATGTCGTCCGGACCGGGAAACCTTTTTTCTTCCAGGGCTTCACCTATGACCGGAAGCAGTATTTCGACGTATGGGCGTACCGCCCGGCGCTGGGAAGGCTGGCCGCCTTCATCCAGGACGTCTCCGAAAGGGAACAGGGTATCCGGGACATCCGGAGGCAGAGGGAATCCCTGGATCTGGCGCTGGACGCCGCGGGGGCGGGAACCTGGAGCCTCGACCTGGCCGACGGCAGCTTCCTGGCGGACGAACGGTGCGCGGCCCTGATGGGCCGTTCGCCCCGGGAGCTTGGGCCGGATTTGACGTCCTGGGAGGCCCTGATCCATCCGGGGGATCTTCCCGCCTACCGCGACAGAAAGCGCCGGTGCCTGGAGGGCGAGACGGACCGGTACGAGTGCGAGCTCCGGGGGCGCAGGGGCGACGGCCGCTGGATCTGGTTCCTGGAGCGGGGGACAGTGGCCGAACGGGATTACTCCGGTCGTCCCCGGAAATTGATCGGCACCTTGATCAACCAGGACCGGCGCAAGCGGGCCGAGCTGGAGGCTTCGGAGAAAGGATCCCGGCTGACAAGCCTTCTGGATTCCCTGGACGACGTTGCCCTGTTTACGGACCGCGACGGGGTCCTCCAGGGATGCAACCGGGCCTTGGAGCGGCTCCTGGGCCTACCCTTCCCCGATATCGTCGGGAAGCGCGTCGACGAGTTCTTCGAGCCGGCGATAGGACGGGCCATGCGCGAACGGAACGAGAGGGTCCTTGCCGGGGAAGCGCCGGTCCGAGCCGAGGAATGGCACCGGTCCGCGGAGACCGGGCAGAGGACGCTTCTGGAGATCCACAAGAATCCCCTTCGGGACGAGGAGGGGAACGTGGTCGGGATCGCGACCGTGGCGCGGGACATCACCGAGCGGCATGACGTCGGCTTGGTGACGTCCCTGCGGCTTGCGCTCCTGGAACGGTCCCGCGAGCTTCCCAGCCCCGCCCTGGCGCGCTTCGCCCTGGGGGAGCTGGGACGCATCACCGGAAGCGCCGGGGGCTTCCTCTACGGCGTATCCGACGGGACGTCGCCGCCGAACCTGCTCGCGTGCACCCTGTCCCCGCAAGGTTCGTCCCCTGCGGGGCCGGCCTACCCGCCGGGCTTCGAGGCGGAAGCGGCATCGTGGGCGGCTGTCTGCGCGAGGGAGCGGCGGGTCGTTGTACAGGACGCCGGCCTCGACGAAATCCGCAGTCCCCAGGCCGGGGGGAAGCCCGGGTGCTTCCGATGCGTCCTGGCGCCCATACTCCGCCGGGGCCGCGTCGTCGCCGTCCTGGGCGTCGTGGACAAGGAGGAATCCTATTCCGCCCGGGATATCTCCCTCGTATGCACCTTGGCCGAATCGGTCTGGGACGCGCTCGAGATCCAGATTTCGGCGGAAAAAAGGGCCGAGAGCGAATGGGTGCGGGAGACCGCGCTGAACGTCACGAAGGCGGGGTTCTGGACTTCCCTGGTCTCGACCGGGGAGGGCATGATGGACGACCGGTGCTCGGCCATTCTCGGCCGCCCGCCCTCGAGTACATACTTAAATTTCGTGGAGACCTGGAAGGAACTCTGCCATCCGGAGGACCTGGACCCGGGCATACGGGCCATGGAGGCCTACCTCCGGGGGGAAAGCCCGATCTTCGAGGTCGAGATGCGGCTGCGCCACAGGGACGGGCATTGGATCTGGGTTCTGGACCGGGGCGAGGTGATCGAGAGGGACCCGTCCGGTTTTCCCGTGCGGATGGCCGGCATCGTCGTGGACGTCACGAGGCTGAAGGAGTCCGAGCTGCGCCTCCGGGAGACTCTTGCCGACAAGGAAGCGCTTATCGGCGAGCTCCACCACCGCTCCAACAATACCATGCAGCTGATCAACGCGATGCTCGAGTTCAAAAAAGCCGAGCTGGATTACGATCTTGCGATCCAGGGGATCTCTTCCGTACAGAACAAGATCATCGCGATCTCCCTTGTCCAAGAAAAGCTGTTCCAGGCGAATTCCCTTTCGAGCATAAATCTGGG
>CAYTYG010000025.1:5574-16965 GCA_964441515.1 uncultured Treponema sp. | reverse complement strand
GGGGATTCGAACCCCCGGTACCTTTCGGTACAGCGGTTTTCAAGACCGCCTCCTTAAACCGCTCGGACACCGCTCCCTTTGACGCGGAAATATATACTAGGGGAAAAGGGCTTTCATTGTCAATCCGGGGCCGGATGGGGAGCCCGGAAGCGCCCGGTTTGCCTACTCCACCAGGTAGCGCCCGAGCTCCTTGAGTTCGGGGATACGGGAGAAGGCGGGCTGGCGGGCGCCCGCGGATTCCTTGTCCAAGGTGACGACCTTCAGGTAGAGATCGTTCACGTAGTCGGCCAGGATTTTCAGGTTGGAGCCGAAGTTGTTCACGGCCATGTCCCGGAACACCCGGTCGGAATCGCTGATCCTCTCCTGCCCGTGGGAGGATGTGGCCATGAACTTGAGGTTCGGGGCGACCTGGCGGCGCGCCTGGTAGATGAACCGGGCGAGGGCCAGGATCTGTGTATACAGCTCGTCCAGGTGGTAACCCTGGTAGCGGTAGTTCTCCACCTTCTCCGTCAGCTGTTCGATCAGCCCCCAGGTGCCCGTATCCAGGGTCATGGTGGAGAGCGCCCGGCGGGTGAAGCGGTTGGCGATATTTGCCTGATAGTGCTGGGATATCGTCTCGATCAACGAGAAGAGCTCCGGATTCTTCACTTGCATGGCGCCGCCTAGTATATCGATTATATCGGAAAGCGTGAAGGGGAACATGACCCCGGGGCCTCTTTTCCGGGGAAAAGCCGCCCCTGCCAGGTATCCCGGACCTCCAGCTCGGCCTCCAGGAGCCGGTAAAAGAGGGCCTTTTCCACGGGGCGCCGGGGCAGGGCCCTGCGGCCCTCCGGCGTGTCCGTCGTGAAGCGCTGGACCACCGTCCCGGCCGGGAGAAGCTCCAGGGACCGTACGCAGACTTCCAGGTGTCTCCGCGGGGAAAGGAGCGTCAGCTCCCCCGCCAGGGCCTCCCGGTAGAGAGCGCACCCGAAGGGTATGTGGAGGTCGTGTATCTTGAGGCCCTCGATCCCCCGTTCCGCCAGGAACCGAACGGTCCCCAGCATGTCGCCCTCGGTCTCCCCGGGCAGCCCGAAGACGACATGGGCGCAGACGGGGATGCCACGGTCCCGGAGGAGACGCAGGGCGGCGTCGAAGTCCGCGGCCGTATGCCCCCGGTTGATCCGGACGAGGGTCTCGTCCCGGGAACTCTGAAGCCCCAACTCCGCCCAGACGTCCAGGCCCCGGCCCGCGTAGGAGGCCAGGAGGTCGGCTTTTTCGGCGTCCAGGCAGTCGGGACGCGTGGAGACTATGAACCCGCGGAAATCGGCGCGCCCGAGGGCGGCGTCGTAGATACTCCGGAGCACGGACGCCGGGGCGTAGGTCGAGGTGTAGGCCTGGAAATAGAGAAGCAGGACCTCCGCCCCGTACCGCCCCCGCGCGAAGGCGGCGGCGCGGTCCACCTGGTCGGCCAAGCCCTCCGCGTTCCCCAGAACCGGGGAACGCGAGCCCGAGGCGTCGCAGAAGGAGCACCCCCCCGAGCCGTCGGGCCGTCGGTTGGGGCAGGAAAAACCGCCGTCCACGCCGACCCGCGCCGCGCGGCGGCCGTACCGCCGGCGGAGCCATTCCGAATATCGGTTGTAGCGGCCCTCGAAGGGCAGTCCGGGGGGAGGGGGCATGGAGGCATTCTACCCCGCCCGCGGCCGGCTCGTCTCCGTGCCGGAAGTCCCCGGGAGGCGCGATCTTGAAGCGGCGGCCGCTTTGGGATACGTTGTCCCCATGGCCCGTACAATCCTTCCCGCCCTCGCCGCGGCCGCTGCTATAGCGCTGTCCTCCTGCTCCCCCGGGATGAACACCGCCGTCCTCCTTACGGACAGAGCCGAATTCGCCTTCTACGCGGACGCGTTCAACGCCTCCCAGGGCCGCTACCACGTGGAGCTCCGGTACCGGCCCAACGTCTCCCGGATCCTGGAGGAAGGGACCGAAACGGGAGCGTCCCTCGTCGTGGGGCGGTATTTGGCCAACAGCTCCGCCCGGTCGCGCTTCGTGAACCTGGATTACCTCTTCCGGGAACTAATCCTGAATCCTTCCGGAATCTACCAGAGCCTTCTGGCCGGCGGGGAGCTCGACGGACGCCAGCTCCTCCTCCCGGTCTCCTTCAACATGCCCCTGGTCGCGTTCCGAAGGAGCGAGTCCCGGCTGACAAAGGACAATTTCGTGATCTCCCTGGAGGAGATGCGGGCTGCCGCCGCGGAAGCCAACGAGGCGAAGGAGGGAGGATTCGTCCGCATGGGATTCTCGCCGAGGTGGGACGCGGGTTTCCTCTTCCTGTACGCCCGGCTCCACGGGGCGGCCTTCCGGGAGGGAACGCCCCTGGCCTGGAGCGACGAAGGGCTGGCAGCCGCCCTCGCCGGGACCAAGGCGTGGTCCGTCGAAGTGAACCGGTCCCCCGTGGACGAGGAGGACTTCCAGTTCAAGTACCTGTACGTTCCCCACCACCTTGCCGTCCTTTCGGGGCGGATACGGTTCGCCTTCATGGACTCCTCGGAGTACTTCCTGCTCTCCGAGGAGCGCCGTGCGCCCCTGGACTACCGCTGGGTCGCCCAGGGGAACTCGATCCCGGTCCTGGAGGACGTCCTATACGCGGGCATCCTGCGCAAGGGATCCGGCCGGGGGGCGGCGGAATCCTTCCTCAAATGGTTCTTCCGGGAGGAAACCCAGCGCTTTCTCCTGGAGCGGTCCAAGCAGATGCGCACGAACGAGAGCGTGTTCGGGATTGCCGGGGGCTTCTCCTCCGTACGATCCGTGAACGAGAGGGCCCTCGCGGCCTTCTACCCTTCCCTCCTGGGCCACCTTCCGCCCCCGGAGTACCTGACGGCCTCCCCATCCCTGCCCGGGGAATGGGTGGAACTCAAGTCGCGCATCCTGGATCCCTTCCTCCAGAACGCCGCCGGAGCCGCCCCCCGGGACTTCGACCCCTCCGCGGACCTGCGCCGCAGGATCGACCAGTGGAAGAAGCAGGCCGCGGGCTCCTGAGCGGCCCCGGATGGGAAAAGCCGGCCTACACAGCCTCTTCCCAGACCCGGAAGACCTCCTCGTAGTCCGCCGGGGTGGACGCTTTTACGGCGGCCGCCCGGATCTTCGCCCCCCCGGAAGTCCCCTTCGTGTAGGCGCAGACCTGCTTCCGGAATTCCACGCACGCCGTCCTTTCTCCCAAGTACCGGACGGCCAGAGCCAAGTGGCGGCGCGCGGCCGCGACTCGCTCGGCCCGGGACGGCTCCGCCGCCGCCTGGTCGGCCAGGAGCGCGCGGGCCTCGCGGAAAACGAAGGGGTTGCCGATGGCGCCCCGGGCGAACATCACGCCGTCCACCCCGGTTTCCCGGAGCATCCGCAGGGCGTCGGAGGGGGAGAAGACGTCGCCGCTTCCGAAGACCGGTACATCCAACGCGGCCTTGAGGCGCGCAAGGGCCGGCCAGTCGGCCTTGCCCGCGTACCCCTGGGCCTTGGTCCGGGCGTGGAGGGTGACCGCCGAAGCGCCGGCTTCCACGGCCGCGGCCGCGGTTTCCAGGTAGTTTACGGATGCTTCGTCCCATCCCAGGCGTATCTTTACCGTCACGGGGGCCTTCGCGCCCGACCTTACGGCCCGGACTATGTCCCCCAGCCGGAGCGGGTCCCGGAGCAGGGCCGATCCGGCCCCGTTACGGACGATCTTGGGCACCGGGCACCCGCAGTTGATGTCGACTATCGCGGGGGCCCAGGGGTCGAGAAGGGCCGCCGCCCGGGCCATGGAATCCGGGTTCCCGCCGAAGATCTGCACGGCGTAGCGGC
This sequence comes from uncultured Treponema sp., assembly GCA_964441515.1. GTDB lineage: Bacteria > Spirochaetota > Spirochaetia > Treponematales > UBA12059 > JAAYUR01. The sequence continues at coordinate 13,161 of CAYTYG010000025.1, read as the reverse complement.
CCTCCGACTCCCCGCGCTCCAGGAGGGGCAGGGTCTTGCGGCTCCCGCGAACGAGAGCCTCGGAGCTCACCATCTCCGTGAAAGCCAGGTCGCAGCCGTGCTCGGCGCAGAGCGAGCGGAACGCGGCGTCGGAGTACCCCGCAACGGGGGCCAGGAAGAGATTGCCGGGAGACACGAAGCTCCCGATACGGACGGTATGGTATAGGGACGGTTCCAAGACGCAGTACCCCCGGGAAAAAACCCGAGCCGAGTGAAAAGAAGGCGACAGGATACCAGGATGATCAGGTTCAACAGGATGTGGTGTTTAGATTCCTAAGCTTTACCAGATTACGTATCCTGTCGATCCCGCCGAATCCTGTTATCCTGTCAAGACCCTTTACTAGCAAGTTTTCCGTGTACCGGTTCCCGCTCAGGCCCCCAGCTGGAAGAAGCGCTGGGCGTTCTCGAAGGTGGCCTGCGCTACGTCCTCCACGGCGATGTCCAGGAGTTCCGCCAGGAAGTCCACGGTGGAGGGAAGGTACTCGGGCTTGTTCCGCTTGCCCCGGAACTCCGCGGGCACCATGAAGGGGGCCTCGGATTCCACCAGGATACGGTCCAGGGGAAGCACCCGGACCGTCTCGTGGAGGTTCCTTGCGTTCCGGTAGGTCAGGTTGCCGGCGAAGGAGAAGTAGAGGTTGAGGTCCAGGGCGCGCAGGGCGTACTCGGCGTCCTCGGAGTAGCAGTGCAGGACGCCCCCGGCGGGGGGAAGCCTGTCCTTTAGCACGTCCAGGACGTCCTTGCCCGCCTCCCGGTTGTGTATGATGACGGGGAGGTTGTAGCGCGCGGCCATCTCCAGCTGCTCGATAAAAAGCTCTATCTGGCTCTTCCGGTCCCCGAACTTGTGGTGGTAGTCCAGGCCTATCTCCCCGATGGCGACGACCCGGGGCAACTTGATCCCCTCGTCGATCCGGTGGCGCCAATCCTTGCCCGGCGTCGTCACCTCCGAGGGCGAGACGCCCACGGCGTGGTAGACGTGTTCCGCGGTCTTCAGGTTCTCGTACACCTGGGCGAAGTCGATGAGACTGTTGCAGATGCTGATGAGGCGGGTCACCCCGGCCTGTTTCGCCTGCTGACAGACAAGAAGCTGGTCGATCGGGTCATCGAAGATGAGCCCGATATGGGCATGAGTGTCAAAGTACTGCATTCGACTTCCATTCGGGATTGGAGATGAGGCTGCCTCTAAAGAGGCGTTGCAAAGAATGTAACATAGCCCCACAGTGCCGTCAACTCAAGATGCCGATTTATGGTAAAACACCTCGGCCCGACGGTTTAAGAGGGCGGATGGGTAGGATTCTTCAATCGGCAGTATACCGAAACTCGCCCGGCGTGTCATCCCCCCCCATGGGCCGCGGACGCCGAATTCCCCGAAAAAGGATACCGGGGTCCTTCACATCCGAAACTCCTCGCCCAGGTAGATCTTCCGCGCCACATCCGAGTCCAGTATGGTCCTGCGGTCCCCGGAAACGAGGATCTCCCCCAGGTTGATCACGTAGGCCCGATGGGTTATCTCCAGGGTGTCCCGAACGTTGTGGTCCGTGATGAGCACCCCTATCCCCCGGTCCGCGAGCTTACGGACTATGGCCTTGATCTCGTGAACCGCTATCGGATCTATGCCCGCGAAGGGCTCGTCCAGAAGCAGGAACTTGGGCTCCACGGCCAGGGCCCGGGCAATCTCGGTCCTGCGCCGTTCGCCCCCGGAGAGCGTATAGGCGGGCTGGGAGCGTATCGGGCGTATCCCGAATTCGTCCAGGAGCGACTCCAGGCGGGCTTTCTTCTGCTCTAAGTCCAAATCCGGCCTCGTCTCCAGGATGGCCCATACGTTCTTCTCCACGGTCAGGCGGCGGAAGATGGAGGGCTCCTGGGGCAGGTACGAGACCCCCAGGCGGGCCCTCCGGTACATGGGCATGCGGGAGATGTCCCGGCCGTCCAGGAGCACGGCGCCCTCGTTCGGCTGGATGAATCCCAGGATCGTGTAGAAGATCGTGGTCTTGCCGGCCCCGTTCGGGCCCAGGAGGCCCACGACCTCCCCGGATCGCATGGAGAAGCCCACGCCCCGGATCACGGTTTTCCGCCCGAAACGCTTGACGATCCCGCGGGCTTCCAGGATATGGACACCGTCCCCCTCCGGGAGCGGCGCGGGGGCGGGATCCGACGCCCGGGACCATCGGAAAAGGCTCACGGCTCCTCCGGGGCAGGTCCGGGGGAGGGCTCCCCGGCCGGCGGCTCTTCCGGTTCGAGAGTGGTCCCGTCCTCGCCCTCAAGCCCGGAAGCGGGCGCCGGGGAGGCGCTTTCCTCGTCCTTCTTCTTCACCACCGTGCCGGAAACCCCGCCGTACAGGGTTATCTCGTCGGTATCCAGGTTGAGGAGGATGCGCTCCGCCCTGTACTCGTCCCCGTCCCGCAGGACCCGCGCGGTTCCCGCGAGCTCCAGGAGCTGATCCTCCCTCCGGTAGGTGAGGGTCGAGGATCGGGCGGAAGTCTTGTCCTTGAATACCCGCACCCCGATCCGCGCGGAGACGAGCTTGCGCTTGTCGTCGTTTTCCATCCAGAAGGCCTTGAGGACCACCCGGTTCCGGAAGTCCTCCAGGACGGAATCGCCCTCCAGGCGGCTCACGCGGGTCCGGCGGTCGTAGACCAGGAGCTCCGTGGTTATACGTATCCCCTGCTCCTCGTCCGAGGCCGTGACGTTCCCCTGGCAGCGGGCGAATCGCCAGTCCTTGCCGGAGAGTTCGATGGCGTCCGCCGTGATCACCAGGTCGTCCGCCTGAAGCCGGGCGTTCCCGGAAAGGCGCGCGTACTCCCGGCCTTCGGCGGTCACGCTCTCCATACGATCCGCGGAAAAGCGGAAGGTGTCCGCCGGGGCGGAGAGGGCCGGAAGGAGCGCAAGGACGGCCGCCGCCGCGAGGCAGCGGGCCGCCGTACCCGCTCCGTTTCTCCGGAGGGAGGTCCGACCCGGGAAGCTCGCCGTCATTCGCCCTCCCCCGGTTCGGGACGCACGAGGACCCCGTCCACCCTCCCGGAGAAGGAGACGCCCTTGCGGCGGGCGTCCGCCCGGAAGCCGGTTCCCCGAAGCCCGGACCCGTCGTCCTTCTCTATCGAGGTGGTCCGATCCTCCCGGCTCTCCAGGACCCGGTCCTCGGACTTCCAGGAAAGGTAGTCCGCGCGTATGGTCACCCCGTCCCGTTCGGACCGGAGGTGCACGGCCCCGGTAAACTCGGCGTCCTCGGTCTCCGTGTTCAGGACCGCCTCCTCCGCGGAGCCGTAGGCCAGGGTTTTCCCGTCCCGGAGCTCCCGGAAACGGACGCCCTTGAGCCGGACGAGGTTCCTGCGGTCGTAGAGCTCCGCCCGCTCGGCCTCCAGGACCAGGGCCGGACGGTTGTCCTGCACGATCGTGTGGGTGAACCGCACGAAGACCGCGTCGGGGGTGCGGTCCTCCAGGTCCTCCGCCAGGGCTTCGCCGTAGTTGAAGGAACAGGAAGCCGCCAGGATACCCGCCGCCGGCAGGAGCAGCCCGAGCAGGACAAGCCCGGGGCTTATCCCCGGCCGCGCGCCGGTAGACGGGGCGCGGGCTCTTATGGAGGGCGGCCTTCTACCTCCCATAGGCCAGGCAGGCCTTCACGAAGGCCCGGAACAGGGGGTGCGGGGCCACAGGCCGGGACTTGAACTCCGGGTGGAACTGGACGCCCACGCCCCAGGGGTGGTCCGGCCACTCCACGCACTCCACCAGGGCGCCGTCCGGTGTCAGGCCCGTTATCCGGAGTCCGGACTTCTCCATCTCCGCACGGTAGACGTTGGAGAACTCGTACCGATGGCGGTGGCGCTCCTGTATGGTCTCGGAGCCGTAGGCCTCCCGAACCCGGGAGCCATCCTTGAGCGCCGACGGGCTGGCTCCCAGGCGCATGGTGCCGCCGTAGTTCTTTACCTCGATCTGCTCCTCCAGGAGGCTCACGACGGGGTACTTGGAGTCCGGGCGGAACTCCGAGGAGTCCGCGTCCGCCCAGCCCAGGACCGTCCGGGCCCACTCGATGGTGAGGATCTGCATGCCCAGGCAGATGCCGAAGTAGGGCATCTTGTGCTCCCGGGCCCACCGCGCGGCGGCCACCATCCCCGCCGTGCCCCGGTGCCCGAAGCCCCCGGGTACCAGGATTCCGTTCACGCCCCCCAGGATCTCTGCGGGGTCCGCGCCCTCGGCCTCGAAGTCCCCGGAATCCACCCGGACGATGTCCACGGCCGCGTCGTTGGCTATGCCGCCGTGGTAGAGGGCCTCCCAGACGCTCTTGTAGGCGTCCACCAGCTCCATGTACTTGCCCACGACGCCGATGCTCACCCGGCGCTTGGGCTCCCGGAACTTCCGAACCACCTCCTTCCAGGCCCGGAGGTCCGAATGGCGGCTCTCGATGTTCATGCGCTTGAGGAGGTACACGTCCATCTTCTGTTCGTAGAAAACCAGGGGTATCTCGTAGATCGTGGCGGCCACGTCGTGGGCGGAGATGACGCCCGCGAAGTCCACGTTCGTGAAGTCGGCTATCTTCCGGCGCATGGCCTCGTCCACGGGCTCGTCGCAGCGGCAGACCAGCATGTCCGGCTGTATCCCCATCTCCTGGAGCTCCTTGACGGAGTGCTGGGTGGGCTTGGTCTTGAGCTCCCCCGCGGTGACCCGCGGGATTAGGGTCACATGGACCGAGAGGGCGTTCTGGTGGCCCTCCTCGTGGATGATCTGGCGCGCGGCCTCCAGGAAGGGGATGGACTCCATGTCCCCGACGGTACCGCCCACCTCCACGATGGTGACGTCCACGTCGGGGTTGTCCGCCACGGCGTGGATCCGGGCCTTGATGGCGTCCGTTATGTGGGGAATCACCTGCACGGTGCGGCCAAGGTAGCGCCCCTGGCGCTCCTTCTCGATCACCTCCTGGTAGACCTGCCCGGTGGTGATGGAATTCGCCCGGGCGATCGGCGCGTTCGTGAACCGGGCGTAGTTGCCCAGGTCCAGGTCCGTCTCGGCCCCGTCATCCGTGACGTAGACCTCGCCGTGCTGATAGGGGTTCATCGTTCCCGCGTCCACGTTCAGGTAGGGATCGATCTTCATCATGCGCACGGTGAGCCCGCGCGCCTCCAGGAGGGAGCCGATGGACGACGCGGTGACGCCCTTGCCGAGGCTCGAGCAGACGCCGCCCGTCACGAATATAAGCTTCTTCATGGAACTTCATTATATCCGGCCCCGTTTGGAGTGAAAAGGAGCGGCCGTGGGAGACGGGGCCCCGGCGCCGGTTTCCCGCCGGCTTTTTCCGAAACCGGACCGGTATACAAACCCGGACCGGGCGGTGTACCCTCCCTCCATGACCATGCGGTGGGAGATATCGAAGACAGTCCGAGGGCAGGACGCCTATTTCACCGTGCGCTGGTCCCCCTTCGTCCGGGCGGAAAAGTACGCCATCCATACGGGCGTGCCCGCCATGGGCGGCGTGGCGGAACTCTACTGGATGGACGAGGGGAAGAAGCTCAACCAGTTCTGCGTGGCCCGCTCCTGGTACGGGGGCCTAAGGTCCCTCCTCCGGGAGCGCATCGACCCCGACCTGGAGAACGACCCCGCTCGGCTGGCCATTCTCCGGGAACACAAGGACAGGATCTATTTCCGCTATTCCCTCAGCGAGTCGAACCCCGACATGGAGGACGTGCTCTTCTTCTTCCAGGAGACCCTGGCCCCAGGGCTTCCGGGCGCCCGGCACTCCGGACGCTACGAGAGGATCTTCCTGAACGAGATCAACGCGGGTAAGCTCACCACGACTTGAGTTCGGCGCTTCTACTTCAAGTATTTCTTCAACAGGTCCCGGTAGGAACCCACGGCAGCGTCCCAGTCCGCCTCCCAGAGGTTGATGAACAGGGAAAACCGGGACTTGTCGTAGGGGCCCGGAAACCAGGCCTCCAGGTACAGGGAGTCCTCGTCGGAATAGTACTTGATGATCGCAGATTCCCCGTTAAGGGTGTTCAGCATCTTCTGGAATCCCTCCGGGTCGGCCAGGGCGGCATCGGACATGCCCCAGTAGGAACTCACGAGAACGCCGTCCTTGTAGATCATGAGCCGGACGTCGAGGTTCGATTTGTGCTTGAAGAAGACGCTCTTCTCCTTGACCGAGGACACGGTGTACTCCAGAAACTCCATATGGTTGGCGAAATCTGCCAGGAACTCGGGAACCGGGTTCTCGGACTGCGCGAAGAGCTGGGAAGCGCCGGCGGCCAGCAGGACGAACAGGACGGAAAATCGCTTTTTCATGTTAAAAGATCCTCCCTGTGGAATCTTCGACGGCAAAGGCTCGCCGTTCCCTAAAAGCATAGCCCATCCCGGGAAGTTTCGCATCCCGTCCCCCGTTTTTTATAAAACCGCGGGCCCGAAACGCCGATGCTACTAGGGTAGGAGGCTCCCCGGATGATTCGAGGTCTCTATACCGGCGCCAGCGGCATGTCCGCCCAGCAGGCAAGGCTCGACGCCCTTTCCAACAACCTGGCCAACGTGGACACGGACGGCTACAAGCGGGACGTGGCGGTTCACAAGGCCTTCGCCCAGCTCCTCCTGCGGAGGATGAACGACGACGGCCAATACCTGCACCCCCTGGGCTCCGGGGACATGGCCCCGGTCATCGGGAAGCTGGGGACCGGCGTGGAGACCAACGAACTCTTCACGGAGTTCGAGCAGGGCGCCCTGAAGCAGACCGAGAACGACTTCGACCTGGCCCTGGACGGCCGGGGCTTCATCTGCGTCCAGACCCCCGACGGGGAGCGCTACACCCGGAACGGCGGCTTCGTCCTGGGCAAGGAGGGCTTCCTGGAGACCAAGGAAGGCTACCCCGTGCTGGGGGAGAACGGGCCCATCCGGATCAAGGCCAACAACTTCCTGGTGGACGCCCAGGGCAAGATCTGGGTGAACCGCGCCTGGGCGGACGACGACCCCACGCGTCTGGTGGGCCGGGAGCAGAACGAGTGGGAGGACACCTTCCACATGGACACCCTAAAGATCGCGGGATTCAAGAAGGACCGCTACCTGGCGAAGCAGGGCTCCAGCCTCTACGCCTCCACGGAGGAGTCCGGCGAGGCCCGGGCCTTCGCCCCGGGGCGGTCCCCCAAGGTCATCCAGGGCTTCGTGGAGGCCTCCAACGTCAATCCCGTGACCGAGATGGTCCGGATGATAGAAGTGAACCGGGCCTACGAGGCCAACCAGAAGACCATCCAGTCCCACGACGGGATGCTCGGCAAGCTGATCAACGAAGTGGTGAGGGTATAAAGCATGGTGCGAAGCTTATGGACCGCGGCCAGCGGCATGATAGGCCAGCAGGCCAATATCGACACGATCTCGAACAACCTGGCGAACGTAAACACCTCGGGCTTCAAGAAGGTCCGGGCGGACTTCGAGGACCTGATCTACCAGACCGTGCGCATGGCCGGCACCCCGGCCACCGAGGACACGGTGGTCCCCGTGCCCGTGCAGATGGGCCACGGCGTGAAGCTGGCCGCCACCCAGCGGCAGTTCACCCAGGGGGCCCTCCAGAACACGGAG
>CAYTYG010000025.1:1090-5564 GCA_964441515.1 uncultured Treponema sp. | reverse complement strand
CTACGGCTACACCCGGGACGGGGCCTTCAAGATAGACTCCAACGGCCAGATCGTCACGTCCAACGGGTACCGCCTCCTGCCCGAGGTGACCCTTCCGGAGAACTTCATCCCAGAAACCCTCACCATCTCCCAGGACGGCCGGGTGAACGTGAAGGTCCCCGGCAACGACGATCCCGTCCTGGTGGGCCAGCTGGAGCTCTACCGCTTTCCCAACCCCGTGGGGCTCTCGGCCATCGGGGAGAACCTCTTCAAGATCTCCAACGCCTCCGGGGATCCCATCGCGGGGCGGCCCGGGTTCGACGGGATGGGCAAGACCATCCACAAGTTCCTGGAGATGTCCAACGTCTCGGTGGTGCGGGAGATGGTGAACATGATCGTGGCGCAGAGGGCCTACGAGTTCAACTCCAAGGCCATCCAGACCACGGACAACATGCTGGGAACGGCGACGTCGCTCAAGAGGTAAGAGAGTAACCCATGACCATAGACAGCGCGCTCCTTCAGTATAACTCCCGGCCCCTGGCGACCCCCCGGGCCCTGCAGGGCTCGGGCGCCCGGATCGCGGCCGAAGGCCGCGTCGACCGCCGGAGCGAACTCTACCGGCAGTGCCAGGAGTTCGAGTCCATCTTCGTCAACATGATGCTCAAGGAGATGCGCAAGACCGTGGACAAGGCCGGCCTCCTGGACGGCGGCCAGGCGGAGGACATCTTCCAGGATATGCTGTACGACGAGTACGCCAAGGACATGACCCGCGCGGCCGGCTTCGGCCTGGCGGACCAGGTCTACCGGCAGCTCACGGGTAGATAACCATGATCCCTAGTTACAATCGGCGAAACCCGAAGGGTTTCGTTGCCGCGAGCCTTTAGGCGGCTCGCGCGTCATGCCCGTTAACGAAAAAATGCTGGCGGAGGGGCTGGCGGCCCTGGGGCTGGACCCGGGCGGCGGCCGCCTTGAACGGCTTTCCCGGTATATCGCGGAAATCGAACTCTGGAACCCCGCCTACGGCCTCGTGAAAGCCGCGGGGGACGAGCTCCTGGTCAAGCACATCCTCGACTCCCTGGCCCTCCTCCCCCTGCTCCGGCGCCTGGGGCTGCCCGCGAACACCGTCGCGGACCTGGGCACCGGGGCGGGGCTCCCGGGCATACCCCTGGCCGTCTTCCTGCCCGAGTCCAAGGTAGCCCTGGTGGAGCGCATGGAAAAGCGCGCGCTCTTCCTGGAGAACCAGAAGGCTCTCTTGAATCTCACCAACGCACAGATCGTCCGGTCCGAGGCCGAGCGCATCCCGGGTCCCTTCGACCTCGTGACCTTCCGGGCCTTCCGGCCCTTCTCCGAAGTGAAGCTCTTCCGGGCCGTGGTACGGCTCGTCGCGCCCGGAGGGGCCGTCGCGGCGTACAAGGGCCGCGAAGACCACGCCCGGCGGGAGCTGGCCGAACTGGCCTCCGACCCCGTCCTGGGGCCCTGGGCCGCGGGCGCCCTGGTTCTTCCCCTGGAGGTCCCCTTCCTGGAGGAGGAGCGCTGCGCCGTGATCCTGCGGAACGGGACGGGGGCCTCGTAGGTTTCAATCGGGAAAGACGACCCGGGCCGATCTCCTATTCGTCCACCAGGATCCCGCGGGCGCGGGTATCCACGGTGTCGAGGAGCTTCTGGAGATGGTCCTTGTCCAGGAGATCCAGGAGTCGCGCCTCCACGAACCGCTTGGCCTCGTCGGAGAAGGTCCCCGCGGAGAGGCAGTACCCCTTCCCGGCCTTCACGTCCTTCAGGCGCGCGTGGAAATCCCGCACCGTAAGCTCCCCCACGTTCCCCGTGGAGCGGATGAACCGGAACAGGAGGATGTCCTGCCACTTCGAGGTCTCGACCTCGGTGAGGATGTCGGCCCAGTCGTTCTTGTTCACGGCGATATCGGTGATCTTGATCTTGGCCTTGGGGAAGAAGGACAGGACTATCTTGCGGCACAGGGTCACGAACTCCCCGGTGCCTCCCATGAGGTAGGTTTGCAGGTTCCGGTTCGAGTTGAGCTCCCGGTACTTGGCCAGCAGGGCCGGGACGTCCTTGTAGTTCGGGAAGATGGACTGTACCTCGTTCAGGGCAACCACCGCCTTGGCGATGTCCTGGGTGCGGAGATAGGTGGCGGCCAGGCGGTACTTCAGCTCCACGAGGGTCTCCACGGGGATGTCCGGGTGCCTAAGGCCGATCTCGAAGTCCAGGATGGCCTTCTGGTACTGCCGCATGTTCAGCTGGAGCGTACCCGAGAAGAGGGATGCGTTGGGGCCCAGCTTGGGGTCCGCGCGCAGGTGGGAGAAGATGCGGATGGCCTGGTCGGGCTGCCCGAGCTCGTAGTAGCACTCCCCCATGGCGAAGAGGGAGTCCTTGTCCTCGGGCTCCAGCTCCGCGGCCTTGCGCAGGCTGATCAGGGCCTCCCGGTACCGCTTGACCTTGAAGAGCGAGTGTCCCAGGTGGCGCAATGTGGGCGCGTGATCGGGCTTGGCCTGGGCGGCCTGCTGCAGAAGCACCACCGCCTTCTCGTACTGGCGCTTCTGGAACTCGATAACCCCCAGGTTGAAGTTCACCTCGAAATCGTCCTGCTTGAAGGTTCGGGCGATCAGGAGTCCCTTGTACGCCTCCTCCGCCTTGCCCAGGTGGACGGCGCAGATCCCGTACCGCGCGTTGATGGTGAACTCGTCCATCTCGGGGTTTCCCGTGGCCACCTCCACCAGGACCGAGTAGGTCTTGAAGGCGTTTTCCCAGTTCTTTTCCGAGAAATAAAGCTCCCCCAGGGCCTGGAGGGCGTCCGGATCCTTGGGGTTCTGGGCAAGGCGCCGGTCCGATTCCTTGAGTATCTGGGCCCGGTCTCGGGTCTTCATCTTACCCTGGGCCTTGCGCTTTCCTCCCCGGCTCATGAGGAGCCCCAGTACCAGGGCCGCGAAGCAGACTATGACCACCGCGATCAGGATGGGTACAATCGGAGCCATGGGGAAAGTATCCGACAGGGCGAGAAGCGTTGTCAAGAAGCACGGACGGACGGTTGACGGGGGAGGGTCCGGACAATAGAGTATCTTGGCAAACCGCGGCAGGCGAAGGCCGGCGGTGTTCACAGACGCAATGAGGAGCGATGATGGAAACGAACGAGATACTTGTCCATTCAACCCGGATTTCGCGGCTGCTGATAAAAATCACGGTTGCGCTTCTTGTCCTGAGCCTGGCCGTTCAGTCCCTATACCTTGCGGTCCAGAATCCGGTTACTGAGTTCTTATATAAAGTCTTCAACCTGGACCGGGAGAGGAACATCCCCACCCTTTTCTCCGTATCCATGCTGCTTGCCTGCGCCTTTCTCCTGGCGGCCGTCGCGTCGACGACGAAAAGAACCGCGGCTCCCCACTTCTGGAAATGGACGGCCTTGTCCGCAGGGTTCGTCGTGATGGCGATGGACGAGTCTTGGGCGACCCACGAGAAGCTGATAGGCCCGGTAAAGAGAATCTTCGTCGCGGATACCTACGGCGTCTTCTTTTTCGCCTGGGTCATCCCCGGTATCCTCCTGGTCCTGGCCCTGGTCCCGTTTTTTTTGAAGTTCCTCCGGGATCTGGAGCCGAAATACCGGAACGCGTTCCTGGCCGCCGCCGCCCTCTATGTAGGCGGCGCCCTGGGCATGGAGATGGTAAACGGACAACTCGCGGAAAGCATCGGAACCCGGAACCTGATCTACGAGATAGCGGTAGACATCGAGGAAGTCCTGGAAAACCTGGGCCTTATACTATTTATAAGAAGCCTGATTTCCTACCTCGCGGATATATTGCCGGAATGGAGCGTACGGTTCTCCGCACCCGATCGGTGACACCGGCGTTGTCCGGGTCCTAAAACTCCTTAGCGTCCTCCTTTCCGAATCCAACCGGAGACCGTATCTTGGTTCTCGTCGAGGGATGCCTAGAAAACGCGCAATTGACTTCCTCCTCCGCGGGAACTTATGATAGCCCATGGATATAAAACCCCGGAAGGTCCGGTCTTGAAGGAAAACCTCCGAAAGCATTACCTGTCCAGGCTCTTCGCGATTATCTGGAGCGCCGCGGGAGCCGTTGTCCTGGCCTGGATTTCCGTGACGGAGTTCCCCTTCGTCCGGGACGGCCGCATCCTCGAAAGCGCCGTTCCCATCGTCGCGGGGTCGGCCGTGGCCTACCTTCTGCTCTCCTTTATCCTGGCCAGGCTCCGCTTCCACCCCACGGCCACGAATCCCCTGGTTGTGAACTTCACGGCCACCGCCGTCGGGCTCTCCCTTTTCATGTTCCTGGCCGCGGCCCGGGTCTATTTCAGCCTGGGCTTCCTGGCGGTCTACATCGTCTTCACGAACCTCTGGTTCAACGTGGAGTTCCTGCTGAGAAAACGCCTGGGCATGTACACCTTCGCCGTCGTCCCGGGTGGGTACGAACTCATCGGGCAGAGCTTCCCGAACTGCCGCCTTGTGCCCCTAAAGTCCCCGGACGCCCTT
>CAYTYG010000025.1:0-1080 GCA_964441515.1 uncultured Treponema sp. | reverse complement strand
GCTCGTGATCCCGCCCGCGTGCGACCGCCCCGCCGCCCTTCCCGACAACCTGGACGGTATCATCGTGGACTTCGAGCAGGTGCTCCCGGAAAACTGGCTGGCCTTCGTCTCCCGGTGCGTCCTGGAGGGGGTGCCCGTCATATCCGCGGACGATTTCGTGGAGACAGAATCCGGGGTGATCCTCCTGGAGCATCTCACCACCGCGCGTACATTGGTCTTCCAGAAAGCCTTGGTCTATCCCGCGGTGAAGCGCGTCCTGGACTTCGCTTTCGTGGTCGCGACGGTTCCGGTCTGGATACCCGTCACGGCCCTGGCCATGCTTTTCGTTCGGCTGGAATCCCCGGGCCCGGCCATCTTCTCCCAGATGCGCGTGGGCCGCCGGGGAAAGCCCTTCCGGATCTACAAGATACGATCCATGCGGAAGGACGCGGAAAAGGACGGCCACGCCTTCGCCGCCAAGGCGGACGCCCGGGTGACCCGCCTGGGGGCCTTCCTCCGGAAGACCCGCATCGACGAGCTTCCGCAGTTCTTGAACGTCCTGAAGGGCGAGATGAGCCTCATCGGCCCCCGCCCGGAACAGACAGTCCTCGTCTCGCAATACGCGGAAAGCATCCCCTTTTACTCGTTCCGCGCCGACCTCCGCCCCGGCATCAGCGGTTGGGCGCAGGTCTGCTGGAAGTACGCCGACAATACGGAGGACAACCGGGTCAAGCTGGAGTACGACTTTTTCTACTTGAAGAATTTTTCGTTCTGGCTGGATCTGCTGATTCTGGCCAAGACGGTGGGGACGGTGCTCTCGGGGGAGGGATCCGGAGAGCGCCGTCCCTGAGGGAGCTATTTTTTCCGGAGAAGTTCCTGGAGCTTGTCCGGAGGAAGCAGGCGGAGCAGTTCGTTGAATCGTTCGGTATTGCCCAGCTTCGCGTGCATTTCCACAAGCGGGGGGATGATTGCGAAGCGGGGGCGGAGCGCGTAGTCCGCTTCAAGGTGTTCGGCGACTTCCCGGTAGAACTCCGTCTGTTCCCGGAGACGGGCGCGCATGATGGACTGCTTCCAGCGGACTTCCTCCGCTCTGTCGCGCAG
>CAYTYG010000024.1:2475-17145 GCA_964441515.1 uncultured Treponema sp. | reverse complement strand
GTATTTTCCTGCGGGAGGAGCAGGGCAAACTATAACGCAAACACGGACGTTTTATCTCGCCGCTCTTCGTGGACCTGCTCTTTTTCTAATGGATAGCCTTCTTCCCGAATCCCGTCCTCCGGTATACGGAAAGAACCAACTTCATATGCTCGAAAATCTCCCGGGCCGTGCTTCCTTCCTTCTTCACTAGGAGCCTTTTGGCTCCCTTCAAGGAATCGTTCAGAAGGAGAAGGATCAGGTTAAAAAAAACAGTCCCAAGATGATGGTTCTTCCTGAAATAGATCGCCTGGCTTTCGATCTGCCATTTTTCCACCATCGGGTTTTTTTTAGCTGTATTGAGTATCTTGGCGGCAGTGGCTCCTCCCACATGAACCACGTCGACGGGATAATAAAAGACCTTGTACCCCAATCCCTTGATGCGGAAGCACAAATCGTTGTCGTCGTTGTACATGAAGAAGTCTTCCCGCAGGAAGAAGCCCATCCGGTCGATCAGGTCCTTGCGGGTGAGCAGGTAGCAACCAATGACCCAATCACATTCCCGGGGTGTCGCGTGATCCCAATCGAGATAATCCAGCGGTTTCACGTTCGGCAGTCTTCCGTTCAACCCCACCTGGTTCAGGAACAATCTCAGGGGGGTGGGGAAATTGCGGGTCGAGGGCTGAAGGGAGCCGTCCCTTCCTATGAGATGGGCCCCCAGGACGCCCGCCTCGGGATGGCTTTCCAGGAAGTCCACGGACTCCTGCAGGGCGGTCCGGGAGACGAAGGCGTCCGAGTTCAGCATCAGGATGTACTTGCCCCGGGCCCGCTTATAGGCCAGGTTGTTGGCGCGGATGAAGCCCAGGTTGGTGTCGCTGCGCAGGAGGACGACCTCCGGGTAGTTTTTCTCCACGAAATCCGCGGTGCCGTCCGCCGAGGCGTTGTCCACAAAGAGGATTTCTTTCCTCAGGGTGTCCGAGGATGCCCGGATGGCCTGGAAGCACTCGTCCACGAGCTCGCGGACGTTCCAGGCGACTACGATGATGGAGAGGTCGATTTCAGGCTTGTCCACGCGTTTTCCCCCGCGGCTACTTGAGGTTCAGCTGCTTGAATCTGCGGATGTTGTAGTATTCGTCCTTGTTGAGGTCCCCGTACTCCGCTAGGTGGGCGTACAGGTCCTTCAGGATGTCGGTCACGGTATACTTGGGCTCGAATCCCAGCACGGTCTTGGCCTTCTCCCCGGTGACCTTGTAGTTCCGGAAGTCCTGGATGCTCTTGATCTCTATGGCCACAGGCTTGCCGGAAAGCTCCTCGATACCCTCCTTGACCATGTCGCCCACGGCCCCGACCGTGTAGTTGTCGGAGATCAGGTTGAACACCCCGCTGATGCTCGGATCCGCCTGGACGGCTCTCAGGTAGCCCCGGGCTGCGTCCCGGATGTCCAGGATGGGGCGCCAGATGGAGGCGTTGTTGACCGTGATCTTGCGGTCCAGCATGGCGGACTTGAACATCGTGTTGACGATGAGGTCGAACCGCATGCGGGGGCTGTGGCCGGACACCGTCCCCTTGCGCAGGGCGATGACGGAAAAGCCGGAATCCTGCATCTGCAAGACCCCGCGCTCCCCCTGGAGCTTGGAGATTCCGTAGGGATACCCGCAGGTGACGGGGCTCTCCTCGTTGTAGAGCTCGTTGACGGTATATCCGTACACGGAGCAGGAGGACCCGTAGATGTACCGCTTGACGCCGGCCAGCTTGGCCACGTAGGCCAGGTAGGACGGGAGGGCCCCGTTGGACTGGAAGTTCAGGGCGGGGCTGAACTCCGCCATGGGATCGTTGGAAAGGCCCGCCAGGAAGACCACCTGGTCGTAGCCCTCGAAGTCTTCCTTCTGGCACTCGAAGAGATTCTTGTTGGTGACCTTCACGGAAGCGGGCAGTCGGTTTCCGAACCAAAGGGAATCGATGACGTCCACCTGGTATCCGTGCTCCACGAGGTACGGCACCAGCACCGACCCGACGTATCCCGCCCCGCCCGCCACAAGGATCTTCATGTTTCCTCCAGCCGATTCGCTATTCTTTTCCTATCTCGATATCATATCGCGAAGTGTCCAAGGATGTGTCCGCAGGAGCGGAAAAAGATACCCCGGAGAGTTTAAGCTCCCCGATATTCTTCTCGGGGCTCACGGAGCGGGCGTAGTCCATTACGGTCCGCCGATTCCCCCCGACGTGCACGACGCCGGTCAGACCGCTCTCGATTAGCCGCACGAGGCGCCGGGCCATCTCGTCCACGGGAAGCCGGCTGGTCCACTGGTCCACGAAGGCCTTATCGTACGGGAAGGGTACGGCCCCGAAGGACGCCCGGATCACCAGGGAGTTGTCGTACATCCGGACCGCGCACTCCCCTCCCAGCTTGGACCACGCATACTTGTTGGCCGGGTACACGGGATCGTCCTCCCGGTACATCCCCTTGTCGCCCTTGAAGACATAGTCCGTGCACATGTAAAGGAGCTTGATGTTCCGCTCCATGCAAAGGGCCACCAGGCTGCAGGTGCCCGCGATGTTCACGTCCAGGGCCAGCCGGGGATTTTCGTTTATCCGCGGGGGAGATGTGAAGGCCGCGGCGTGGAAGACGAGCCGAACGTCCCTACCCTCCAGGTAGGAGCGCATCCGGACGGGATCCGTGACGTCGAACTCCGCCCGGGAGGGAAATAGGGCCTGGGGCATGAGCTTGCGCATGTACCCCCCCAGGAGGCCGGACCCGCCCGTGAACAGGACCTTGGAAAAGTCCATCACTTGTCCCCCAGGTCCCGGTACAGGAAGTTGTTCGACCTCTCGTCCGCGGTCCACGCGGCCAAGGGGAAGGCGTTCCTATCCTTGTCGGTGATCCGTAGGTTCCCTTTTACGAGGGAGTCGAACTCCTCCTTGAGGGCGGAATCGCAGAGGGACCAATCGATGTCCGGCGCCAGGGGGGAAACGCCGGCCTCGCATCCGGGGCTGTACTCCCCGGTGCAGAGGTACTCGATGGTGGAGTCCTTCGTGAAGTAGTTGCCGTGGGCGAATCCCGGCGGGATCCAGATCCATTCGGCCCAGTCCCGGTCCGCCGGCGAGGGCATGTCGTAGGCCGCAGCCTTCCCGTAGGTGGGAGATCCCTTGCGGATGTCCAGGAAGAGATCCACCATGCGCCCCTGCACGGTGCGGACGAGCTTGCCCATGAAGGGATTCCATTGGAAATGGAGGCCCCGCACAACCCCGGGACCGGAGAAACTCTCGTTCGCCTGGACAAAATCCAGGCCCTTGAGGAAGCCGATCTGGGCCTCCGCGTCGCTCTTCCGGTAGGGCTCGGTGAAATAGCC
Source organism: uncultured Treponema sp. (assembly GCA_964441515.1). GTDB lineage: Bacteria > Spirochaetota > Spirochaetia > Treponematales > UBA12059 > JAAYUR01. Next base: position 13,819 of record CAYTYG010000024.1, on the reverse strand, counting down.
GCGTTGGTCGCAGAACCGCGCGAACCGCACGACCTTGACGGACGGTATGGCGAGGGACTTGATCTGTAGGATTTTCATGGCTCTCCCCTTGGGGAGAGTTTTAGTATGAAACCGTAAAACCGGTCAAGGACGGAAGCAAGGAGTACTTTTCAAACCCCGCCGAGTATAGTAGTCTTCCGGGTAAATACGCGAATAAAGGACTCGATATATGGCATCATCCGTTTCCCCGGCGGCCTCCGACATCACCTCCAAGCTCTCCTCCTTCATCGTCTCCAACTTCCTTTTCGGAGATTCCTCCAAGATGTCCGGTACCGAGGAGTCCCTCATAGAGAAGGGGATCGTGGATTCCACGGGCATCCTGGAGCTGATCGAGTTCCTGGAGTCCGAGTTCGGGATTGAGGTCAAGGAGGAGGAGACGATCCCGGCCAACCTGGACAGCCTAGCCGCGCTCACGCGCTACGTATCCGGGAAACAGGCCGCCAAGGCCTAGCTCGGGCAGTACTCCTCCGCCCGGGGGGCCGCCGGCCGTATCCGGGCTCGGAATAGCAGGTCCCGCAGTAAATTGGAGTATTTCTTCTCCAGCCGCGCCCGGAGTTCCAATCCGTCCGAGTCTATGTAGTCCTCGCCGTGGGCGGCCCCGAAGTACACCATGGCGTTCAACGCCCCCAGGAGTATCCTCAGGTCGTTCAGGGTAAGATCCGCGACGGTGGTTGTGGCAAGGATCTGCTCGATCTCGTCCGGACTAAGCTGTCTCATTCGATGCTCCCCCCTATACTCTTCGGCGCGAGGAGGGGGGCGCTGAACCCGTATCGGTCCATTTTCTAGAACTGTACGAGGCTCCCGTCCTTCTTGGCCCGGGCCAGGGAAAACTTGAGGCTTAGGATGCCCAGGGGGCACAGCACCGAGGCGAAGGCGGCCAGGAAGGCTGCGGACGGGAGCCATCGTTGGCTTTCGGGCGCCACCAGCAGGACCTCCCGCATGGCGGTCACCGCCTGGGTCATGGGAAGGAGCCTCGAGATCCCCTGGAGCCACTCCGGCAGGACCTCCACCGGGAAAAGGAGCCCTCCCAGGAAATAGCTCGACGTACCGAACACCATGTTGATGGGGTTTCCCTGCTTGAAGACCATGATGAAGGCCGCGGAAATCATCCCCAGGGAGAGGAAGCAGAGGAAGGTGACCGCGAGGATGCCGAGCGCGAGGAACACCCTCGCCGGGGTAAGCCGGAGCCCCAGGATAAGCACCGCGGCGCCCGTGTAGGCCAGGCTGGTGAGGAAAGAATCCACGAAGGACCAGAGGCTGGAGCCGAACAGAACCAGCGTCGGCGAGGTGGGGGTCATCAGGAGGCTCTCCAGGGTACCCTGGACCTGGGCTCCCTGTATCTCCTGGGCCAGCGAGGAGAGCCCCGTGGACACAAAGACGCTCACCGCCATGCCCACCAGGGCGAAGGCGAAATAGTCGTTCCCGTACCGGGAGAGGTACTCCGAAAAGCTTCCCTGGAAGGTCCTTCCCAGGAAGAAGAGCAGGAACACGGTGGCCACCATGTAGCCAAGGTTCAGGACCAAACGGAACCGATAGCTCGTCATGACGAGGAAGTCCCGGCGGAAGAAAGCCAGTATCTTATGCATGTTTCGAGCCCAGCCTCTTGATCAGATCCAGGAGCGATGCCCCCTCGGACCTCGCCTCCCGGAGGCGCCCGCCCGCTGCCTGGAAGGAGGCCAGGACGTCCTCCTGGTCCTCTTTCCCCGGGTCGAAGGCCACCCGAACCCTGCCCGGGCGCTCCAACCGCGCGGCCGCCCCGCGCGCCTTCATCCACGCCGCCGGCATCTCCCCGGCGAACGTGAGCACCGCCTCCCGTTTAGCGCCCAGGGCATCCGCCAGGGCGGCCTGGGACCCCTGGGCCACCACCCTCCCCGAGTCCAGGATCACGATCTCCTGGGCCAGCTCCCTCGCCTCCTCCAGGTCGTGGGTGCAGAGGAAGATCGTGGCCCCCCTCTTCCCTACCAGGGTTTCGGTGATAAAGTTCCGGAATTCCTCCCGGGCCAGGGGGTCCAGGTGGGCGGCGGGCTCGTCCAGGAGGTAGAGTTCGGGGTTTCCCAAGAGGGCCCGGGCTATATTGAGCTTCTGCTTCATCCCCGCGGAATAGAGCCGGTAGGGCTTGTCCGCGGAATCCGACATGCCCGTCTCCTCCAGGACCTCCCCCACCCTGCGGCCGAGCTCCGCCCCCCGGTGGCCGTGGAGGCTGGCGAAGAAACGGAGATTCTCCCTTCCCGAAAGGCGCCAATAGAAAGCCCTCTCGTTGGGCGTCACAAGTCCTATCCTGCCCTGCAGCTCCCGGCGCGACTGCTCCCAGGGCTTTCCTCCATACAGGACGACCCCCGAATCCGGGGTTACCAGGGACGCCAGGATTTTTATCAACGTGGTCTTGCCCGCGCCGTTCGGCCCCAGGAGGCAGGTGATTCTCCCCCGGGGTATCCCGAGGTTCACCGAATCCAGGGCCCGCACCGTACCCCGGGGCTTGAAGGGATTCGTGAGGGGCAGCCGGAAGGTCTTGGAAACGCCCTCCAGGGTGAAAAAGCACTCGTTCCCTTGATAAGCCATGGGCACGATAGTATAGTCATCGCCGATGCCAGGCAATATCAAAACATCTACGCCGGAGGAAATCATCCTTGTCCGCCTAGTCCGGGGCGAGGATATCGGCCCGGTCCTGGACTCCTGCGATCCCGAAGAGCTGACCCGTAGGGCCCTCCATCACAAGGTCCTCGCCCCCCTGGCCTCCCGCGTCTGGGAGGAAGACGGCTCCGGCCCCGCCTGGCGCCGCTGGGCTGCCTCGGCCCTGATGGCCGCCGAGCGGGACGGGCGTCTGTACGCGCGCGCGCTTCGAAGGACCTCGGCCCTCCTGGAATCCCAAGGGGTTCCCTTCGCCCTCCTAAAGGGAGCGAGCCTGGCCCTGGGCCGCCCCCGGGACACGGGGGACCTGGACCTCCTCCTGCCCCAGGACTACCTAAGCGTCTCCATAGCGGCCCTGGAAGGCGCCGGATACCGCTACCGGGGCTTCGAACGCAACCCGCGCATCCGCAGGTCCGAGTACCGGGACTGGGAGAGCCTTTCGCGATGGTCCAACCAGTTCGAGTTCTCGGAGCCGGAGACCGGGACCCTGGTGGAGCTGCATACGGCCTTTTTCGAAACCGCCCGAGTCTACGCCGAGGACCTGGCCCCCCTGCGGGCGGCGATGGGAGATTTCCTGGCGCGAAGCGTCCCGGATGGAAAAACCGGCTGCCGCTTCCTGGCCACGGAGGACCGAGCCCTGCTCCTGGCCCTGCACGCGGGGCTCAAGCGGTCCCCGGCCAACCGGAGCTTCGTGCTGCGGCACCTTCTGGACCTGCGATCCCTGGCCGGAGCCGGGCTGGATTGGGAGCTCCTCCGGAAACGGTCTATCCGGTACGGCGCCGCGCACCACCTCCTGCTACTCCTCCTTCTGGACGAGAGCGTCGCTGGATCCTGCGCTCCCTCCGGGTATCTGGAAACCCTGGAAGCATCGCTGAAAGCCTCCGCCGTCCGCCTCGTCCGCCTCCATCTAAGCTGCCTGAGGGGACTCGATTCCTACAGCCAGGGGCGCGTATTCGCCTACAAGTTCGCGGAGCCCTTCATTCTCCGGGGCACCCCGGCCGCGCGCCTTAAGTCCCTGCTGGTATTCCCGGTCCTGCTTCCGACACCCTACGAGCTTGCCCATATTTACGGCCTTCCCGGGCGTTTTCCCCTGACATTCCTGTTCTACCTTCTGGAGCCCTTCCGCTGGACGCTGCGCCTCGCGCGTAAGGCTTACAGGGTATTGGGTACGCCGTGAAGGCGGTTCGCTCCGAAGCTTCCCGCCCGGCCGCCCCCGCGGAGCTCGAAGCCCTGCGCGCCCTGATAGGCGGAACCGCCCGGGAAACGGTCCGCCTGCCGCTCCTCTCCGGGAGCATGGGGCCAGCCCTCCTTCCGGGCGACATCCTCGCGGTGCGCCCCGAATCCGGGCGGAGGGTGCACGTCGGCGACGTGGCGGTTTTCCTTCGGGACGGCCGTCCCACGGCCCACCGGATCATCTTCGCCCTCCGCCTGGGCGGATTTTCCCTGCTCGTGGAGATGGGGGACGCCAACCGCCTGCCTTCCCTCCTGGCGCAGGGCGCCGTCCTGGGGGTCGTGGAGGCCGTGGAGCGCCGCGGCACTCCCGTCCCCTTCCCGGGCCGCTCGGGCGGGCGGTCTTCCGGCCGGGAAGCCCGCAGGAAGGCGCGGCGTATGTTCTGGCGGTATTTCGCGGGGGTGTTTCCCAAAGAATTTCTCAAGAGGAGCCTGGGTAGATGAACGAATTCCGTCTGCGGGTGGGCAACGCGGTGCTCTCCCTGCTCTTCGAAAACCCGCGGGAGAGCCGCGCCCTGGGCCGCTATTTCCGGCGGAAGTCGAGCCGGGAGGATGCCGACATCCAGCTCTCGATACGCTTCCGGGACACCGCGGACGAACGCGCCGAGGTTCCCAGCTCCCTTTTCCTGACCAAGCAAGGCGGCGGGGACGGCTTTTCCATGGCCGGGGGCCTGATCGAGGGGCGCTACTCCGCCGCGGCCGGGGAAGGAGAGCTAGCCGTGGAGAGGCGGATCACACGGGGCGGTTACGCTCGCATCTTCGAGCAGGTCTTCTACCAGGCATACTGGTCCGCCGCGCTCAAGAAGGGAACGGACTCCTTCCTCCTTCACTCGAGCGGCGTCGTCCGGAAGGATCGGGGATGGGCCTTCACCGGGAAGTCGGGGTCCGGAAAGAGCACGGTGGCACGCCTTTCCCGGCGTTATTCGATCCTGAACGACGAGATCACGGTCATCGACCTCTCCGGAAGGGAGCCCGCCATCCGGGACACACCCTTCAACGGCTTTTATCGCGGGAAGACGGAGGGCTCGGCGCCCCTTGGCGGCATCCTGCTCCTTAAACAGGCATCGGAGCACAGGATAACCCGGGTTGAAGACATCGAGAGCGTGAAAACCCTCTCACGGGAACTCATCCCCCCCATGGGGTTGGAAACCCCTTTTTCGACAAACGTCTTCCTGGATATGTTCGACCGGGCAAACCGGGCGAGGAACCGGATTCCCCTGTATAGCATGGAGTTCACGCCCGACGGAAAGTTCTGGGACAGGATCGACGAAGCGAAAGGAGCGTAGAGCTATGGAAGACATGTTGCGTGTGCCGCGAAGGGCGGCCGGGCTCCTGGAACGGGATACCGGCGACGCGATCGTCGTGATGGCGGAGAACGGGGAGGTTCTTCATACCCTGCAGGGGACCGGGCAGTATATCTGGAAACAGGTGGACGGGATCCGCTCCGAGGGGGACATCCTTTCCAACCTTGTAGCCGAATACGACGTAGGTCCGGAGCGCGCGTCCGAGGACCTCCGGAAATTCCTGAAAACCCTCTCGGAAAACGGACTGATTTTTTTCGGTGAATAATTCATCGCTAAGTTAAAAAGAAGCGGACAGTAATCACCGTCCGCTTCCGATAAGGCTTGAGAATGAGCCCCGTATCTAAGAAAAAAGAAAATTAGTCCTTGCGCCACCTCTTGAGAATATTCGACAGCCCATACACTTGGGGTTCCTGATACTGACCGAAGACCCCAAGGGTCACCTTCTCGGTCTTCAGAACCGGCGTTTCATAGGTTTTTTTCATAACAATCCTCCCCTCTATGGTTTTATCATACCATCGAATGACGCGTTCGTCAATTTTTCGGCAGGTTTTTTACAGTTTTTTACTGTTTTACCGTAGCGAGGTGGTATTACCTCGATTACGGTTTTTAAAAAAATCTTACGAGGATGCCTCGTTTAGAGGTAATCCACCCGGTAGGCTCCCACGTCCCGGAATCCCAGGGACAGGTAGAGCCCCCGGGCCGCGTCGTTCTTTTCCTTCACAAAGAGGCCGACTGACTTTCCGGCCTCCAAGGCTGCCTCCAGCATGGAACCCACGACATACCGGCCCCATCCCCGTCCGCGAAAGTCCGGGAGCACGTACACCCCTCCGATCTGCCAGGTACGAAACCCCCGGGCGTTCGTCCGGACGGTGGCCGCGGCGCGGCCTTCCGCCTCGGCGACCACCACGGTCTCCGTCTCCAGGAAATGCCGAAGGGAGACCCGGGAGGCCGCCGGATCGAAGACATGGATTTCCGTCATCACCTCCTCCCGTTCGTAGGCGGCGTGAAGGGGAAAGATCCTTTCCAGGTCTTCGGGACCGGCGCGCCTCGCGCGGGCCCCGGGTACGGGCGGACGGAGGTCCAAGGCCTTTTCTTCATCCCGGGGGCGGTAAAGGGAACGGTACGCAACCCGGACGCGGGGCGCCAGGTCCAGGATATCCTCGAAGGCCTGCACGTGCCGGGCCGCCCCCAGGATGCAGGTGAGGTTTCCGCCCCGGAAGAATCGGGAAAACCGCTCGGCCTGGTCCGGGGCAGGGGCCGATTCGAAGATGGGGAACACCGTGCCGGATTGAGTCCGGAGCACGGCGCCCCGAAGCCCCTCGGCCCCGGCCAAACCGAACAAGCCGCCGGAGGCGATCCCCGGCAGCCGAAGCTCGCCGCCCTGCAGGATCCTCGCCGTGAAGCCCGCTGCGTAGTCCTCGTGGCGCAGCAGAAAAGCCCGGAGGGCGGGGAGGTCGTCCGCGGCGAGGCGCCGCCAGGCCGGAGTTTCGGGGCCGTTCACGGGTTTCGGCCGATGGGGAGGATACCCCGGGCCTCCATCGCCCCGGACAGCACCGCGAAGGCCGCGGCGAAGGATTCCCGGCTGAAGCTGTAGACCGCCACGCTCCCGGACACGGGAAGAGCATCCAGGGCGAAAGCCGGGGAGAGCACGGAGACCACATAGGTCGGGACCCCGGAGCGCGCGGAAGCGTCGGCGAAGGCCGCGCTGCTGGAATTCGCCACGCTGACTACGACCGCCCGGGCTCCCCGGATCCGGACCCGGAAGGATTCCAGCTCGGCGGCCAGGCCCTCCCCGTCCGCCAGGTAAGAGAACCGGAAATGCTCGGCCCGGGGGTACCGGGCAAGCCCCTCGGCGAAGAAGTCGGAAAAGGCCCCCGCAAGGACCACGCGCCCGGGCGCCTCCGGGGCCAGGGGAAGGCCCGCGCCTTCCAGGATCGTGGCGCTTCGGTAGGCCTGGTCCGCGAAGAAGTCCCGGGCTTCGCGGTCCTGCAGCCGGGCGCCGTCCTCTTCGGGACACACCCCCGCGGCGCCCCGGGGCTTCAGGTACGTTTGCTTGGCCCGGAGCACCCGTACAGCGGACTCGCGGACCCGTTTGCGGAACTCGGGATTGGACCGGTACTCCCCCAAAAGCCGCCGCCAGGCCTCGTCCGAGAAATCCAGGATGCGGGAGATCATGAGGATGTCGTTGCCCGCCAGGACGGCCCGCACGCAGGTCTCCGGAAAGCCCCCGGGAACATAGGCGCCGGTCATGAATAGGTCGTCCGTAACCACGAGGCCCTCATAGCCCATGCGCTTTCTAAGCATGTCCGTCAGGAAGTACTTCGAGAGGGAGGCGGGCGTCCGGTCGCCGGTTATCCGGGGATACGCCAGGTGGCCGCTCATGATTCCCGGAAGCCCCTCCGCGGCCAGGAGGCGGTACGGCACCAGGTCCCGGTCCCAGAGGGTGGGCTCGTCCACGGGGATGACCGGGAGAACGCCGTGGGAGTCGAGCTCGGTGTCGCCGTGGCCCGGGAAGTGCTTGGCCGTGGGGAGGACGCCCGCGTCCTCCATGCCCCGGACGTAGGCGGCCGCCAGGACGGCGGTGGCCCGCGGATCGTCCGAGAAGGCTCGCGGGCCGATGATGACGCTGCGGGGCTTGAGCGCCAGGTCCACGGTGGGTGCGAAGTTCATCGTGATGCCCAGGGCGGAGAGCTCCCGGCCGATGTAGAGGGCGGAGCGGTAGGCGTCCTGGGGAAGCGCGGACGCCCCGATCGCCATGTTGCCGGGCGTCACGCTGGTGGATCCCTTCACGTGGCGTATCCAGCCCCCTTCCTGGTCCGTGGCCACAAAGGGAGGGATGCGGTGGCTCGTCCCCTCCGCAGCCTTCTGTATCCTCCCTATGGCCCGGGCCAGGATCTCCGTGTCGTCCGCGTTCCACCCGAAAACCTTGACGCCCCCCAGGGCACGCTCGGATATCCATCGGAACAGAAGGGCCGGGGGCTCCGTGCCCGGGTAGGCCATCATGAAGATCTGCCCCAGGACTTCCTCGTCGGAGAGGCGGGAAAGCAAGGACTCGGCGGCCGAAGGATCGCTCCCGCCGGACCAGAAGTCCGGAGGCTGGAGGGATTTCCGGGCTTCGGAATCCTCGTGGGGCATGGGGGACCGCGGGCCGGAAAAGGACTGCGCCGATAGCTTCGGCAAGAAGGCCGCGGCGGCCGCCAGGGTTACGGCGGCCGTCAACAACACGGCGGTCCGGGCAGCAGGACGCATTCCCCCTCCGCCGCCTAGCGGTATGCCTGTCCGCGTATCCCGTCGATGTACTGCGCGGCGCTATGCGCGGCCACGGCGCCGTCCGCGACGGCCGTGACGAGCTGGCGGAAGGGAGTGGCCCGTACGTCGCCCGCGGCAAAAAGGCCCGGGATCGACGTCTCCATGCGTTCGTTGGTCAGGATGGATCCCGCCTCGTCCTTCGCGGCCTCCGGCACAAGGGAGGTCTGGGGGATGGAGCCCACGAAGACGAAGACGGCGTCCACGGCCTCGCGGTATTCCTGCCCCGAATCGGTTCGTACCAGGGTGACGGCCTCCACCTTCTGGGTGCCGTGTATCTCTTTCACCGTATGGAGGAAGCGGGTTTCGATATGGGGATTGCCCAGGACTCTCTCCGCCACGGCCTTCTGCGCCCGTAAACGGTCCTTCCTATGCACCATCAGGACCTTGTCCGTGAGCTTGGAGAGGAACATGGCCTCGTCGCAGGCCGCGTCCCCGCCGCCCACTACGAGAATCCGCTTGCCCTTGAAGAAGGGGCCGTCGCAGGTGGCGCAGTAGGACACGCCCCGCCCGGCAAGCTCCCGCTCCCCGGGAACCTCCAGGTGCCGGTGCCGGGCGCCGGTAGCCAAAATCACGGCCCAGGCGGTAGCGCGGCCCTCCGAGGTGTCCAGAACGAACCGGTCTCCTTCCCTGCGTATCCCCGTCACCTCCGCCGAACGCACCCGGGCGCCGAAGGACTCGGCCTGGCGGCGCAGGAGCTCGGAAAAGTCGTAGCCGGAGACGGGCTCCGGGATTCCGGGATAGTTCTCGAGCCTGTCGATGACCAGCGCCTGGCCGCCGGGGGCCATGGCCTCGAAGATCTCCGTCCTCAGGTTGGCCCGGGCCCCGTACTGCGCGGCTCCCAAGCCCGCGGCCCCCGCACCGAGGATAGCCAAATCAACATCGCATTCCATGTCGTGACTATACCGGACCCGGGGGCGGCGGGCAAGACGAATTCGTCGTTCAGGAATTTCCGGTTCCCTTGGGAAATCGGATGAAGGTACGGGCCCCCCCGTCGTCCACCCTCTCCTGTTTGCCCCGTATCTGGGCGGAGAGAGCCGCGACGAGATCCGTACCCAGCCCCGTGTTGTACCTTGGCGCGGATCGGGTTCCCGGGGCGGCCGATTCCGCCCCCCGGGCCCGGGATCCCGCGAAGCCTATACCGTCGTCGGCAACCTCCAGCTCCCATCGCTCCCCGATGTCGCGGATGCTCACGCGGACCTTGCCGGGGCCGCCGGAAGGATACCCGTGCTTGAAGGAGTTGGATATCAGCTCGTTGGTGATGATGGCCAGGGGTATGGCCGTCACCAGGTCCAGGCGCACACCCTGCGCGCTTACCTCGTACCCGACGCCCCGGTAGGCGGCTTCGTACACCCCGGACAGGTATTCCGCCAGGCGGGAGATGTACGGCTCCATCTCCACGCCCTCCAGGTCCATGGAGGTGTAGAGCTGTTCGTGGACCATGGCCATGGATTGTATCTGCGTCTGGCACTCGAGGAACACGCTTCGGACACGGTCGTCGTTCACGGCGTTTTCCTGGAGATTCAGGAGGCTGGAAACCACCTGCAGGTTGTTCTTCACCCGATGGTGGATCTCCTTGAGCAGGATCTCCTTGGCGGCCAGGTCGCTCTCCAGCTTCTTCTCGTATTCCTTTCTCAGCGTGATGTCCCGAATGATGCCGACCGTCCCAAGCCGCAGGGTCTCGTGTTCCGGGAGCTCCATGCCGGTGCTGGATACCTCCCCGTAGGCGTTCACCGAGCCCACGCGCCAATCATCCGCAGCCACCTTTCGTATAAGGCGCACCTCCAGGCTGCGGGTCATGCGCGGACCGGAGCGGCGCTCGTCGAAGAGCTTGGGAGCGCTCTCGGGGCCCGTCACGGTCCCGAGGTAGCGCGGCAGCACTATATCCTTGCTGACCCGGGGGACGTCCTCGGGATGGAGAATTTCCGTGAAGTGATGGCCCATGAGCTTGGCGGGATCCCACCCGAGGTCCCGGATGGAATCGTTCAGGTAGAGGAACCGTCCTTTTCCGTCCAGCATGTAGACGATGTCCGGAATGGCCTGCAGCAGGTTCATGTACTGCCGCTCGGTCATCGAAAGGAAAGCGTTGTGCCGGGAGATGCTCTCCCGCAGGTTCCGGGCCTTTCGGATCTGGGCGGGAAGCAAGCGGAGCCACTCCCCGCCGGGGTCCCGGACCAGGAAGACGCTGGATTCGTCCTGTACGGTGCTCTCGATTCGGGCCGGATCCGCCCCCGGATCCACGAGCAGCACGGCGGGGAGGGGCCAGAGGGAGAGCCAGTCCGCAAATCCGCCGGCCGCGAAGTTGAAATCCGTGACGATGACGTCCGCCCGCCCAGCGCCTATAAGGGTCTCAACCTCCGGAACATCGGCCGGGAAGGTGATGTCGAGCGCGTCGTCCCGGATGGCGGCAACCTCGGCGCGCTCCGCTTCGTCGCCCGCGGCGTATATCACACGAATGGTTCCCACGCTCTTTCCATTCGCACAGCCGGATTGAGGCTTCGCGCCGAACCCGGCGCGGTGAACCGTAAGGAACGGAATCGTCCATCTCCTTGTCGGTTCGATAACAACTATAGACACGGGTGCGCGGCTGTCAAGCCGGCGGTCCGTCAAGGTCAAGCCGGGAAGCGCCGATTCCTATACATGGAAGAATTTCTCGACGGGGTTCAGGGGGAACGGATGAAGCGCAATACCATACTGATCGTGGATGAATCGGACCTGTTCCGGGACTATCTAAAAAGCCGGATGACCCAGTTCAACCTGGAGGTGGAGACGGCTATTAACGGCTTGGACGGGATCGCGAAGCTGAGGAACGTCCTTCCCGACGCGGTGATCCTGGA
>CAYTYG010000024.1:0-2465 GCA_964441515.1 uncultured Treponema sp. | reverse complement strand
CGCAAATCCTGCAAGGCCGTCCTGGAGGAAAAGGCCCGGAATCCCAACACCGCGGGCATCCCCGTCATCCTGACCGCCCAGAAGATCGACAAGAATCGCCTCCTGGAGCTCGTTTCCTTCAACATCAAGAAAGTCTTCATGAAGCCTATCAAAATCGACAGCCTCTACCAGACTCTCTCGGAGATCCTGGGGGTCCGTTTCGAGATGGACACGACTCCCTGCGTGATCGAGGCGCATGTAAACGACTCCATCATTCTCGATGAAGATGATTGAGGCGCATGTAAACGACTCCATCATCTTCATCGAGATCGCCCAGGGCCTGAACCGGGAGAAGATCGAACTCCTCCGGTTCAAGATAGCGGAGCTCCTGGAGCTCTACGGAATCGCCAGCCCGCGGATCCTCATCATGATATCGGACATGGAGCTCTCCTTCGTGGACGGCCCCAACATGGAGGCCCTCCTGGATACGATCCTGGAGTCCTCCCGGGCGAAGAAGCGCCACGTGAAGCTCCTGACGAAATCCTCCTTCGCCAAGGATTTCGTGAAGGGAAGAAGCCAGTACGCGGAAGTGGAGGTAGTCGACGACCTTCGCAAGGCCATGGACGGCCTCCTGGCGGACGGCGCGGGCGCCGACAAGGGAGAATTGATCTCGGAGAAGATCCTGGCCTCCACCCATCTCGAGACCAAGCAGGAATCCGTGGAGATGCGGTTCGATTCTTCCGAGAAGAAGACCTTCACGGCGGAATCCCTTCGGGAAACGGGAAGGGATCTTGCCGTCGCGGTGGTCGACGACGACTTCGTCATCCAGGAGCTGATCAAGACCTCCTTCGGGGCCATGTCCGGCAACGTCACGACGTACTCCGACGGAAGGAGCTTCCTGGACGCCATGCTCGCCGGAGGAAGCTACGACCTTGTTTTCCTGGACATCCGGATGCCCGGCATCGACGGGTTCGAGGTTCTGAACGGGCTCCGGAACTCCGGCATCGAGGTCCCCGTCATCATCCTGTCCGCCCTGGGACAGAAGGAAGCCGTGTTGAAGGCCTTCCAGGCGGGCGCCCGGAGCTACCTGATCAAGCCGCTCAAGCCCGAACAGATCCTGCGCAAGACCCTGGAGATCCTTAAGGCCAATTTCTAGGAGGTGAGGATGTCGGAACCCCGCCCGGAGGCGCTCTTTCGCGCGGCCTTCGAACAGTCTCCCGTGGCCTCGGTTCTCGCGGACGAACGGGGAGTACCCGTGCTCTGGAACCCGTCTTTCGACGCGGTTTTCCACTCCATAGCGGGATACGCCCCGGAGCAGCTCCAGGAATCCCTCTTCGGGTGGATGGAGCAGAGGGAGAGCTTCAAGTTCTCCTACTACGTTTCCGAACTCCTCGTGGGGCGGCAGGACGCCATCAGCGTGGAGAGCCCGGTGCGCGACTCCCGGGGGGAGAAGCTCTGGTTCCGAATCCGCCTTTCCAGGGTGAACGCTTGGCAGACCCCCTCGGGAGCCTCGGAACGCTGCATCCTGGCCACCTTCGAGGACGATACCGAACGCAAACGCCGGGAACGCCAGCTCCTGGCCGCCAAGGAGGAGGCCGAAAAGGCCACGCAGACCAAGAGCTTCTTCCTGGCCAACATGAGCCACGAGATCCGCACGCCCATCCAAACCATTTTAGGCATGGCCGAGCTCCTGGGCGACACGAGACTGGACAGAGAACAGGTGGACTACGTCCGCACGGTGCGGTTCAGCGCGGACATACTCCTGGGACTCATCAACGACATCCTCGACTTCTCCAAGATCGAGGCTGGGAAGATGGAGCTGGAGAGGACGGATTTCGACCTGCGCTCCATCGTCGCCCAGGCGGGGGACCTCCTGATCCTGGACGCCCACAAGAAGGGCCTGGAGGTCATCCTGGAGACCGACGAAACCCTCCCCCGCAGCATCCGGGGCGATCCGGGAAGGTTCCGCCAGATCATCGTCAATCTTCTGAAGAACGCCATCAAGCACACCCAGAAGGGCGAGATCGTCGTTTCCCTGGTGCCCGTGGAGATAGGCTCCCGGCCCTGGCTGCGCTGCGAGGTGACGGACTCGGGATCCGGCGTTCCGGAGTCCGTGCGGCCCAAGCTCTTCACTCCCTTTACCCAGGCGGTTACCCACGTCACCCGGGGAGGAACCGGCCTGGGGCTGGCAATAAGCCGCCGTTTCGTGGAGCTCATGGACGGACGCATCGGGTATGCCCCCGGGGAGACCGGGGGATCGGTCTTCTGGTTCGAGATTCCCCTGGAGCCGTCGGAAGGGTCCCGCCCCCCCCGCCCTAGCCCCTTCGATCCCCCCGCCCGCATCCTCTGCGTGGACGACCATCCCCGGGCCCGGGCTTTCCTCCTACGCTCTCTATGCTCCTTGGGCCTCCAGACCCAGGCCGCAGCCTCCGGGGAGGAGGCCCTGGAGATGCTCCGCTTCGCCCGAGACGGGAACGCCCCCTTCG
>CAYTYG010000023.1:15551-17230 GCA_964441515.1 uncultured Treponema sp. | reverse complement strand
GGAACACCAGGGTCACCGCGACCGGGCGCGAGCGCCCGCGCTGCTCCAGCCGGTACAGGATGCGGCCGATGGAGGCCGAACTTACCTTGTAGTTTTTCTGCTCGAGGTATTCCACGAGGCTCCAGGAGCCCAGGGGCTCCCGGGAGTCCCGGATGCACTCCAGGACTATCAGTTCGCGATCCTCAAGAGGCTGCTTCACGGGGAACTCCTTGAGACCCCAGGAAGCGCTCGGGCCGGAAGCTTTCCATCGAAAACTCCGGCGTCCTGCGCTCCACAAGGTCCGCCACGACCTTGCCGGTGATGGGGGACAAGGCGATGCCGTCGCCCTCGTGCCCCGCCGCCATGAAGAATCCCGGGAACCCCGGGACTTCGCCTATCACGGGCATCCCGTCCGGGGTGGACGGCCGGAGGCCCGCGAAGGTGCGGATGAAGTGGGTGTCCTTCATCACCGGGAAGTAATGTATAACTTGACGAGCCAACAGGCCAAGTGCCTCGGGGTCCGTGCCGCGGTCGAAGCCGGCGTTCTCCCGGGTGCTGCCGATCAGGTAGTTGCCGCTGTGGGTGCCCGTGAAGGCGAAGCCCAGCCCGAACCGCGCGGCCGGCGAGGCGGGGTCCGCGGGCTTGGAGCCCGCGTTCGGGCGCAGCTTGGAGACGATGTACTGGGCGCTCCAGACGTTCGTCCTCCCCAGGGGCGGGAGCTGCTCGGTGACCAGGACTTGCCCCTTCCGGGGGACTATGGGCAGCTCGAAGCCCAGGAGCCCGCACACCTCGTTGGCCCAGGCGCCCGTGGCGTTCACGACCGTGTCCGCCTCCAGGGTCTCCCCCGTGCACAGCTCGATCTCCCAGCGCCCGGCCCGGGGGGAGACGGAAACGGGGCGGGATCTCCGCAGGAACTTTAGGCCCCGTTCCCGGGCCCCCAGGAAGAAGCCCTTCATGAGGAGCATGGGATTCACCTGGGAGTCCCGGGCGCTGTACGTCGATGCCACGACGCGCTCGGCCACCAGGGGTTGGTACTCCAGGAGCCGCTTCCGGTCTATGATCTCCACCTCGAGCCCGTACTTGTTCTGGTTCGCGACGAACTCCTCCATGACGGAAAGCTCGTCCTGGTTTTCGATCAGGATCGTTCCGCCCCGCGTCTCGAACTCTATGTCGCAGGGCAGCTCCGTCCGGAGCCCCTCGAAGAGCTCCAGGCTCCGGAAGGCCATCTCCAGGAGTATCCCGGGCTTCTTGGACTGGAGGAGGATCTGGTCGTCGCAGGAGCCCGAGGCCCCCGCGCCCATGACTACCTTGTCCACCAGGGTCACGCTCTTGCCCCGCCTGCACAGCTCGTAGGCCGCCGACATCCCGTTGACGCCGGCGCCCAGTACAACCACGTCCGATTTGATAGTCATCCGGAGCCGCCTCAGGAGAGGGAAGAGCCGGAACCAGCCCCGACCGCGGCCCCCGGGGCTGTCTGCGCCATCTTCTCCGCGTGGGCGGCCGCGATGAAGTCCTTGACCGCCTTTTTGTTTCGGATCCCGAATACGACGAAGAAGACCGCCCCGGCCGCGATGGTGATGAGGGCGGGAACCTGGGATGCCATCAGGGATTCGTTCGCCGAGAGGACGATCAGGGCTACGATGGCGGCTCCCATGCCTATGCGTACGGCAACGTGCAGGGGTTTGAAGAGGTAGCCCGCT
>CAYTYG010000023.1:8824-15535 GCA_964441515.1 uncultured Treponema sp. | reverse complement strand
AAGCAGGGCTTGGTTGTAGATGAAGATGTAGGGGATGATATACCCCATGATCGCCAGGAGCGAGGCTTCCCACCCGGTGGCCATGGGCTTGGAGCCCGCGATGGCCGCGCCGCAGTACGAGGCGATGCAGACCGGCGGGGTGACTTCCGCCAGTATTGCGAAGTAGAACACGAAGAGGTGCGCCGGCAGGGGGTCTATCCCAAGGGCGTACATGGCCGGGGCCCCTATGGTCGCGGCGATGATGTACGCGGGGGTGCAGGGCAGGCCCATGCCCAGGATCAGGGACGTGATCATCACGAGGATCAGGGCCGGGAGCAGGAAGCCCTCGGAGAAGCTGGAGATTGCCGTCGCTATTCCCAGGGCCAGCCCGGTGTAGGTGACGATGCTGACCACCATCCCGGCTCCCGCGCAGCAGACCCCCAGCATGACGCAGTTGTACCCCGAGGTTTCGAAGACCTTGAAGAGCTTTTTCGGCGTCAGCATGGTCTCCTTCCGCAGGAAGGAGAGGACGAACGTAGCCGCGATGCTTACGGTGCAGGCCCCGAAGGGGGAGTACCCGATGATGAGGAATGCGATCAGAAGCACCAGGGGTATCAACAGGTAGGAGTCCCGGATTATCTGCTTCCAGGAGAGCATCTCGCTCTCGTCCATGGGCTTCAGGTTTTTCTTGAGGGAACGGAAGTGCACGCGCATCCCTATGCTTACGTAATAGAGAACCGCCGGGATGGCGGCCGCCAGGGCTATCGTCCCGTAGGGGATGTTGGTGATCTCGGCCATCACGAAGGCGCCCGCCCCCATGATGGGCGGCATGATGAGCCCGCCCGTGGAGGCCGCGGCCTCCACGGCCCCCGCGAACTGGGGTTTATATCCCAGCCGCTTCATCAGGGGGATGGTGAAGGTTCCCGTGGCGTAGACGTTGGCCGAGGCGACGCCGGATATGGACCCGAAGAGCCCCGAAGAGAGCACCGCGATCTTGGCCGGGCCGCCGGGTCCCCGGCCCGCGGCCTTGCACGCGAAGTTCGTGAAGAAGGCCCCGGTCTTCGTGCATTCCATGAAGGAGCCGAAGATCACGAAGATGGCCACGAAGGTGGCCGTTATGCCCGTGATCGAGCCGTAGATGCCCACGTCCGTCACCAGGAAGTTCGTCTCCACCAGGCGCGCGAAGGGCAGGGCTTTCGAGTAGAAGATGCCCGGAAGGTAGGGGGCCGCGTAGACGTACGCGAAGAACAGGGCTATCAGGACGGCCATTGCGGGCACCACGACCCGCCGGATGGCCTCTATGATCAAGAGGATATTGATCGTCCCCAGGACCACCTCGATCACCGGAACGTCGGAGACCATGGTCATGCGCATGTTGAGGGGTTCGTTCATGACCATGATGTACAGCACCGGGGCGATCGACGCGAGGGCCAGAACGAAGTCCATGAAGGTCGGCCGGTCGGTCGGGGATTTCTTGGTTGCCGGGTAGAGGAGGAAGGCCATGGGCATCAGGAACAGGAGGTGGACGCCCCGCTGCAAGCGCGGCTGCATGATGCCGAACACGGCCGTGTACAAATAGAAGAGGGCGACCGCCGCGGACCAAACAGCGATGCACGCCTTGAGGGGACCCGTAAGCTTTCTCATCGATTCCGCCTTGTCAGAAGGGGGTCGCGGCCGGGGCCGCTTATGGTCGCCGGCGGACGCTTCCGCGGCGACGGATCGGGGATTCTGCGTTTCCCCGGACCGCCGGCGGGCACGGACGCCCGCCGGTTTCCGAAGGATCGCTCGATGCTGGAGACTCGGCTACTTGATCGCGCCGACTTCCTTATAGTACTTCAAAGCGCCCGGGTGCAGGGGAACCTGCACGGTCTTTCCCGTGGTCTTGGGGTCGAAGACCTTGTATCCGGCGCCGAGCTGGACCAGGAACGCCTTGTTCTCGTTGAGGATCTTCGTGAGGGCGTAGACGACGTCGTCCGGGACCTTGGGGCTCACCAGGAGCTCGGTGGAGTGGCAAAGGGTCTGGATGTCGTTCGGCATACCCGTGTAGGTTCCGCCCGGAACCTTGCACAGCCCGGAGTCCAGGGCTACGGTTCCGTAGGTCTTGGCGCAGAAGTTGATGCATTCGTCCGGTATAGCCAGGAGGGTGGAGGCCCGGCCCATGGCCATTTCGGTCATGATGGCGCCCGGCAGCCCCACGCACGCGAAGGCGTAGTCCACGTGGCGGTCCTTGAAGAGGCTCGTCATGTCGCCGTAGATCGCCTGGACGACGGTCCCGCCGTTTTTCTTGATCATGTCGTAGGACACGCCGTAGTGGTCCAGCACGAAGGACGTCATGACGAACTCCGAGGTTCCCGTCATCGGCGCGGCCACCCGGAGCTTCTCGCCCTTCTTGATCTTGGCCACGAACTGCTCGAGGGTCGTGACCCCCTGGTCCTTGGCGGCCAGGAAATGGTAATAATCGACCGCCATGGTTCCCGCGAAGGAGGCCAAGCCCTTGTAGGCCCTGTCGTAGATGGGCTTCGTGCCGTTGACCGCGGCCTTGTCCACGTAGCCGACGCCCCAGGCGATATCCGCGGTTCCCTGGGCAAGGGCGATGGGATTGGCCACGCCGCCGCCCGGGATCACCTTGATGGTGATCTTGGGTTCCTTTTCGTTGACGAGCCGGGCGAACCCTCCCGCCACCGTGTACCAGCCGCCGCCCATGCCCCCGGCCACCCAGGTCAGGGTGACGGGCTTCCGGACTTGTGCGCAAACCAGTCCCGCCGTCAGGCAGATAAAGAGAAGAACGGCGACAGCTTTTCTGAACTTGCCCATGCGTGCCTCCTCGTGATGGTGATCCGCTACTCTTCAGCGGATGAGTAATGTTAGGGCGTGCCGGTCCAGTTGTCAACCGAAAAAACCCGGAGCCGGGCTCCGGACCCGGTCTCCCGGCGGCCGCGCGGACGGGAGACGGGCCGCGGGGGAGAAGCGGGGGCGACACGGTCCCCCGTACCGAAGGGAATCGGGGGACTTCCGGCTTGTTTTTCCGTAAAAAGGCAATAAAGCATAACCCGGAATCCGCCGATAAAGAAAGGCCGACATTCGCTTCGTTCGGCAGATCGACACCGCCTTCAGGAAGTCGCCTGGAATGTCCGATACGGATCCCGACCGCGCCGGGATGGAAGAGACCGTCCCCCTCCTCGACATCCTCCCCGAGGGATCTCTCTTTTCCGAGGCCCTGAGCCAGCTCCTGCGGGGCTGCCGCAGGGGAGAGGGGGAGCTGGATTCGGATTTCCAGATACTCTTCGAAGGGTCCCCGGATATGCTGGCCCTTTTCACCCCGGAGGGGGATTTTCTGGAGGTCAATCCCTCCTTCCTGGCCTTGAGCGGATACGACGGCCAGTCCCTCCGGGGCCGCAGCGTCTTCGATATCATCGAGGAAGGATACCACGAGGGTCTCCGCAGGCTGCTCAAATCCATCTTTCACCCCGGCAAGGAAAACCGGGAGGCGTCCCCCCAGGATATCCTCACCTTCCGAGGGATACGGCCGGACGGTTCCGTCGTCTCCATGGAGTGCCTCCTGGTGCCCGTCCTTCGGAAGGGAAGGCCGATGGTCCTGGGCGCCCTCCGCAACCTGAGCCTGGAACGGAGGCTCATGGAGGAGCTCCGGGAGAGCGAGGAACACTACGCCGCCCTCTCGGAAACCATCTCCGAGGCGATATTCCGCGTGGACGAGGACTTTACGATCCTTTTCGCCAACTCGGGGGCCCTGAACACCTTCGGCTATACCCGGGAGGAGCTGGTGGGGCGCAATTTCCGCACCCTCTTCCCCGAGGAGGTCTTCCATTCCTACGAGGAGGAGTTCCGTAAATACTTCTACGTAGACGACATCGACCGTCCCGCGGCGGGCCTCCGGCGTACCCTGGAGATCCTGGGCAATACGAAGAACCGGGGAGTCACGCCCATGGAGATGTCCTTCGGGAACTCCAAGTTCTTCAAGGAAAGGACACTGACCTGCATCATACGGGACATCTCCCAGCGCAAGACCTTGGAGCGAAAGCTCCGTCACCTGGCCTACCACGACCGCTTGACGGGGCTGGCCAACCGGGAGCTCTTCCACGAGGACCTGCAGGCCGTCTTCTCCATCCTGGACAGGGATACGTCGAAGAAGTACGCAGTCCTTTTCATGGACCTGGACGGGTTCAAGCAGATCAACGATACCCTGGGGCACGACAAGGGCGACCAGCTCCTGGTGGAGACGGCCCGGCGCATCCGGGACTGCCTCCGGGACGTGGACACGGCGTACCGGTTGGGCGGGGACGAGTTCACCGCCCTGGCCTCGGGGGTCCGGCAGGTCCAGGACGCCCAGCTGGTGGCGGAACGCATCCAGGCGGCCGTGCGCCAGCCCTTCTTCCTGGGAGGGCCCCAGGACCCCCCGGTCAGCGTGGGGGTCAGCATCGGCATCTCCATAGTCCCGGACAACGGGACCACGGTCCAGGAAGTGACGAAAAGCGCCGACATCGCCATGTACCGCTCCAAGGAGACCGGGAAGGGGCGGTACACGGTCTACGACCCCGCCATGGACAGCCAAGTGGCGGAGCGCTGGAAAATGGGGCAGGACATACGGACGGCCCTGGTGCGCGGGGAGTTCCGCCTCTACTACCAGCCCATCGTGGACCATGCCGGCATGGTCCGGGGCCTGGAAGCCCTGGCCCGGTGGCCCCGGGGGGACGGAACCTTCATACCCCCTTCCACGTTCATCCCCGTGGCCGAGGAATCGGGCACGATCTTCCTGCTGGGGAAATGGGTCCTGCACCGGGCTCTGACCGACCTCCGAATCCTCCAGGACCAGGGGGCCCGGGACGTCTATATCGCGGTCAACCTCTCCAGCCGCCAGTTCGAGCAGCCTGGATTCGCGGAATCCCTCGTGGAGATCGTACATTCCACGGGCGTCGATCCCAGCCAGCTTCGCCTGGAGCTGACGGAAACAACCCTGATGCGCAATCCCGCCGCCGCGGCCCGGCGCATCCAGGCCATCAAGAACTCCCTGCCCGGCCTCCGGTTCATGATCGACGACTTCGGGACCGGGTACTCCTCCCTGGCCTACCTCTCGGACCTTCCGGTGGACAGCCTCAAGATAGACCTCTCCTTCGTGGCCAACATAGCGAAGTCCCAGAACGAGAAGGTGGTGAAGGCCATCATCAACCTGGGGCACAGCCTGGAAATGGGGATCGTGGCGGAGGGGATCGAGACCGCGGACCAGCGCTCCTACTTCGTGGAGAGGGCCTGCCAGGGCATGCAGGGCTTTTATTTCATGAAAGCCGCGCCCCTTCAGAGCGTGTTGAAGCGTCTGGAGAGCCAGAAGCGCGGCATACCCCCCTTCCATAGCGAACTGGGCGAGACAGGAACCGGGAAAGCCTGAGGCCAGCCCCGTACCGCGCGCCTTCGTCCTTTGCCTTTTCCCGCGGGTATGGTAGCATGGCCCGGCCCGCGGGGCGGGCGGACGGGCAGACGGAAAAACGGGGCGGTACGTGTCGCAGGAATTCGATGTTCTGATACTGGGCGGCGGGGTCGTGGGCTGCGCCATAGCCCGGGAGCTCTCCCGGTTCAAGGCGAGGGTGGGGGTCCTGGAGAAAGAGCTCGACGTGGGCCTGGGGACGAGCTGCAGAAACAGCGGCGTCCTGCACGCGGGCTTCAACTACGCCCCCGGCTCCCTACGGGCCGCCCTGGTCGTGCGGGGCAACGCCCTTATGGACGAGCTTTGCCGGGACCTCAAGGTCAAGATCCGAAGGATAGGGAAGCTCACCGTCGCACGGGACACCCAGGACGAAGCTACCCTGGTCCGCCTCAAGGAGCAGGGGGAGACCAACGGCGTACCGGGTCTCGAGCTGGTGGGCCGGGAGCGCATGCGGGCTATTCAGCCCGGCGTCGAGGGCACGATGGCGCTCCATTCCCCTTCCAGTTCCGTCATCTCGCCCTATGCCCTGACCATAGGGCTGGCGGAAAACGCCCGGTCCAACGGCGTCCGCTTCCACCTGGGGCGCCGCGTATCTTCCGTGGAGATCCGCCCCGGCGGCGGGTGGGCCGTGGGGACCGAGGAGGGAGAGACCTTCGAGGCCCCGGTGGTGGTCAATACGGCGGGGCTCTACTCCGCGGAGATCTGCCGGATGGCGGGAATCCACGAATACCGGATCTATCCCTGCCGGGGCGAGTACTACGTCCTGGACCGCCGGCTCTCCGGCTCCCTTTCCGCCCTGATCTACCCCACGCCCCGGAAGAACGACCCCGGCCTGGGGATACACCTGACCCCCACGGTGGACGGCAATATCCTGGTGGGCCCCAGCGCCGAGTACTTGGAGGATCCCGGGGATAACAGCTGCACCGCCGACATTCTACGGGACCTCCGCCGGGAGGGCCAGGCGCTCATGCCGGAGATCCGAGTGACCGACTACATCCGGAGTTTTTCCGGCGTCCGCGCCAAGCAGACCCCCCCGGAGGTCGGCGGGAACAAGGACTTCACGATCGAGGACCGGACGGACCGGAAGGGCTTCATAAACCTTGTGGGGATCGAGAGCCCAGGGCTCACCTGCTCGCCGGCCATAGCCGAGATGGTCCGGGACATGGTCGCGCGGCACGTTCCCCTGGTCCCGGATCCCTCGTTCAACCCCGTCCGGCCCGGCTGCGTCCTCTTCTTCTCCGAACTTCCCGCGGAAGAGCGGGCGGCGCGTATCGCGGAAAACCCGAACTACGGGG
>CAYTYG010000023.1:1951-8814 GCA_964441515.1 uncultured Treponema sp. | reverse complement strand
AGATCGTCTGCCGCTGCGAGAAGATTACGAAGCAGGAGATACTGGACGCCCTGTCCAATCCGTTGGGAGCGAAGACCTTGGCCAGCGTAAAATACCGGGCGCGGGCTACCATGGGCCGCTGCCAGGGCGGGTTTTGCCTGCCCCGGATCGTTCGCATCCTCCAGGAGGAATTCGGCTGGAATCCCCAGGACTTCCTCCTTCGGGGGGAGGGCTCCCCCCTCTTTTCCGGCCGGGTTCGTCCCCCCGCGGGGGAGGCCCCGCGGTGAGCGGCCGGGTGGGACGCATCTCTCCGGAGCGGAGGGGGGTAGTGGTGATAGGAGGCGGCCCGGCCGGGCTCGCCGCCGCCGTAGCCGCCCGGGAGGCGGGCTGCCGGGACGTGCTCCTCCTGGAGCGGGACCGTGCCCTGGGGGGAATCCTGAACCAGTGTATCCATGACGGTTTCGGCCTCGTCGAGTTCCGCGAGGCCCTCTCGGGACCGGAATACGCCGACCGTTTCATCGGAATGCTTCGGGAATCCGGTGTCGAGGTACGAACGGGTACAATCGTGCTGTCCCTCTCCGTGGACCGGGTCTTGGAGACGAGCTCCCGGGACGGGCTTTCCCGCATCCAGGCGGGCGCGGTGGTCCTGGCCATGGGCTGCCGGGAGCGGACCCGGGGCGCCCTGTCCATTCCCGGCCAGCGGCCCTCGGGGGTCTACACGGCCGGGGCCGCACAGAACCTCATGAACCTGCAGAACGTGATGCCTGGCCGGGACGCCTGCATCCTGGGCTCCGGGGACATCGGGCTCATCATGGCCCGGCGGCTTACCCTGGAGGGCGCCCGGGTGCGGGCGGTCTTCGAGATCCTGCCCTATTCCAGCGGCCTGCCCCGGAACATCCAGCAGTGCCTGGACGATTACGGCGTTCCACTTTTCCTGAGCACCACGGTCACGGAGATCCTGGGGAAGGGACGGATCGAGGGCGTGCGGGTCGCGCAGGTGGGGCAAGACCGGGCGCCCATACCCGGGACGGAGAGGAATGTGCCCTGCGACACCCTCCTCCTGTCCGTTGGGCTCATACCGGAAAACGAGCTGGCCCGGGAGGCCGAGATCGAAATGGACCCCGTGACCGGGGGGGCCGTGGTGGACGACTCCTTTATGACCGGCGTCCCGGGGATCTTCGCCTGCGGCAACGCCCTCCACGTCCACGACTTGGTGGACTGGGTCTCCGAGGAGTCCCGGGCGGCGGGAAGGCAGGCGGCTCGTTTCACGGCGCGTCGAGGGGCGGTAGGGACGGGCGTCCGGGAAAAGCCGGCGGGGACGATTCCGGTCCGGGCTGGGAACGGGGTGCGCTATGCCCTCCCCCAGCGGGTTTCGGGGGGCCGGGACTTCACCCTGTCCCTGCGGGTGACGGCCCCCTGGAGGGACCGATCCGTGGTCGTCCGGGCCGGGGACAGGGAGGCGGCGCGGATGCGGCTCGTCCGGCTCCACCCGGCGGAGATGATACGGATGAAAATTGGGGCCGCTTCCGTTTACGGGGCGGAGGCCCTGGAGGTTTCGGTGGAATGAGAACGAGGGAGCTTACCTGCGTCGTCTGTCCCAACGGCTGCCCCGTGGTGGTGGAGATCGACGACGACGAGACCCCGGTGGTGGCACGGGTCCGGGGAAACGCCTGCAAGCGGGGGGAGGAGTGGGCGCGCCAGGAGGTGGAGAACCCGATGCGGACCTTCTCCTCCAGCGTCGCGGTCCGGGGCGGGGATGCCCCCCTGGCCAGCGTGCGGACGAGCCGCCCGGTGCCCCTGGCCAAGGTGATGCCTGTCATGGAGGAGATCCGGCGCGCGGTCCTGGACGCCCCAGTGGCTTCCGGGGACGTGGTCCTCCGGAACCCCGCGGGGTGCGACACGGAGATCCTGGCCACCCGTAGCGTGGGCAAGGCGGAAGCGCGGGGATGAGCTGAACGAAGGAGGCGCCATGTTTCTTCTGATAAAGAACGCCGAGCTGTACTCTCCCGAGCCCAAGGGCCGCAAGGACATCCTTATGGTATCGGGCCGCGTCGCCGCGATAGCCGAGCGCATCGATCCCGGCCGCCTCCCCGCGCCCTGCGAGACGCTGGACGCGGCCGGCCGCGCGGCGGTGCCGGGATTCATCGACGGCCACGTCCACGTCACCGGGGGCGGCGGGGAAGGGGGCTTCCGCACCCGGACGCCGGAGCTTGTCCTGACGGACGCCACCCGCGCGGGGGTCACCACGATGGTGGGCGTCCTGGGCACGGACGGACTTGCCCGCAGCATGGAGGCCTTGGTCGCCAAGATTTACGGCCTCCGCGCGGAGGGAATCTCCGCCTGGTGCCACACGGGCTCCTACCGGGTGCCCCTCACGACCGTGACGGGGGACCCCTTCAAGGACATCATGATGGTGGACCCGGTGATCGGCATCGGCGAGCTGGCCGTATCGGACCACCGCTCCAGCAAGCCCACGGATCCGGAGCTGGCCCGGATCGCCTCGGAGGCCCGGGTGGCCGGGATGCTGGCCGGCAAGGCCGGGGTGGTGAACGTCCACCTGGGGGACGCCCCCGCGGGGCTCGACCCCCTGGAGCGCGTAACCGCCGCAGGCGACCTTCCCCGGACGCAGTTCCTTCCCACCCACTGCAACCGCAACCCCAAGCTCCTGGAACAGTCCTTGGCCTGGGCCCGCTCGGGGGGCTACATCGATTTCACGACCAGCACGATACCCCGGTTCCTGGAGGAGGGGGAGACGTCCACGGCCGCGGCCTACGCCCGCTGCCTGGCGGAGGGCGTGGCGCCGGACCGGGTGACCTGGTCCAGCGACGGGCAGGGAAGCCTGCCCTCCTTCGACGAGGCCGGCAGGCTCTCGGGGCTCACGGTGGGAAAGTGCTCCAGCCTCCTGGAAGCCCTGCGGGAGGCGGTGCGGGACCACGGAATCCCCCTGGAAACCGCGATCCTGCCCATAACGGTTAACCCCGCCCAGGCACTGAAGCTTCCCCGGAAGGGGCGCCTGGAGCCGGGTTCGGACGGAGACGTCGTGATCCTGGGGGAGGACCTTTCGCCTTGGGCCGTGGTGGCCCTGGGTCGGGTGATGGTAAAGGAGGGCAGGCCGATCGTTCTGGGCACCTTCGAGGGCGCCGCCTACGGGGAGGAGGCGCTGTAAGGCTCGGCGGCGGAAAGGCCGCGTTCCGAGCCGAGGGAAGGCGCCGGAACGGCCGGTCAGTCCTTCGCGGCCAGGGCCTCGTATTCCCGGAACAGCTCCCCCAGGATCCGCTGGGCCGCCTCCCGGGGTTTTTCCCCGGGCCTGGTTTCCGCGGTCACGGGCTTTCCGACGGCAAGGACGACGTCCGCCCTCCAGGCGGTTGGCCAGGTCCCAGAGATTCTGCGCAGTCTCCACCAGCCGGTCCCGGGAGGATTCTTCCTCCGTGTAATCCGGATCCAGGTACTCGGCCAGGTCCGCCAGCTGTTGGTGCCGATCCAGGAAGAAGGCCTCCCGGGCGGTGCGCAGGGCCATGCCGCGCTCCAGGGCGCTCATCCGGGTCCAGCGGGCTTCCGGGTGGAATACCCGGGCCATGGCCTCGGCGCGGGCGGCCAGGACCCGGGCCTTCAGGTCCCCGGACGGGGTCAGGCCGTAGAAGGCTTCCTCCCGGGCCAGGGCTCCCTCTATAAGGCGCCGGATGCGTTCCCGGATTCCGGTTCCCCCCGGGGCGGGAGCCTGGTTGTAGATCCGAAGGTAGTGCTCCTCCGCCAGGGACACCAGGCGCTCCCAGAGCCGGTCCAGGCGCTCCCGTACATCCAGGCCGCCGGATTCCTCCAGTCCGCAGCGCCGCTCCAGCCGGGACAGGAAGGAAGGCAGCCTCGCGTGGGCCCCCGGCCGGAAGCGGTAGTCCACCGCCAGGGGCACCACCCGCACGGGAATGGGATTTCCGGAGGCGGCAAGCCGCCCGGACGCCCAGAGGGCGATGCGCGCGACCCCGGGATCCAGAGAGTGGACGGTGCCGCAGTGGTACGAAACCTGGCCCTCCGGGGCCAGGACCACGGGAGTAGGGTCTTCCGCCACGGCCCGGACCAGGTAATCCAGGGTGGACCGGTCCATGCTGCCGTGGGCGACGGGTACGGTGCCGGCCATGCGAAGAGCCCACCGGACCACGGGCCCGCCCCACAGGGGGATTTCCGCCCCGGAGACGAATCGTCCCCCGAAAGTCCGGGCTTTCGCTCCCTGTCGGGGCCTTTCGGCTTCTCCCCGCGCCCGCAGCTTCCCCGCCAGGCGGCAGTTGAGGGCCCAGAACACGATGTGGGGGTCCGTTTCCCCCGGGTGGCGGAAGGCGATCAGGAATCGGGATTTGTCTTCCCGCGCCTCCCGGTAGAGGTGCTCGAGGGACTCGAAGCCCTCCACGCGTACGGACCGCACCTTCAGGCCCAGGCGCAGGTACGCGGGGGCCAGGATCGAGGCAAGGGCCAGGAACCAGGGACGGGGCCGGTCGGGATGGGCCGCGGGGCGCGGGCCCGGCGTCCAGGGCTTCAGCTTCATTCTTGTGGCGTCCTTTCCTCTTCCAGTGTATCATGCGCTCCATGAAGGACAGTATTACAATTCGCTCCAAGCTGGCGTACGGTTTGGGAGACTTCGGGTACAGCGTGGCGGGTCAGACCGTCACCATGTTCCTCATATTCTTCCTGACCGACGTGTTCGGAATCCCGCCGGCCGCCGCCGGCACGGTGATGCTGATATCGAAGCTCTGGGACGCGGTTTCGGACCCCATGATGGGCTCCCTGGTGGACGGAACCCGGACCCGTTGGGGGTCCAAGCGCCCCTGGATCCTTTTCGGGGCCGTCCCCTTCGGGCTGACCTTCTTCCTGCTCTTCGCGGGTCCCGTGTTTCCGCCCCCCCTGAGGGTTTTGTACGCGGGGATAACCTTCATCCTCTTCTGCACGGCCCAGACGGTGGTCAACATCCCCTACTGCGCCCTGACGGTCTCCATGACCGAGGACGCGGACGAGAGGTCCTCCATAACGGCCTGGAGGATGTCTCTGGCCCTGGTGGGCACGCTTATCGCCGGCGCCGCCACACCCGCGGTCGTGCAGGCCATGGGCGGAGGGGTTTCGGGGTATAGGCGCTACGCCCTGATCGCCGGGGCCGTCGGGGCCTTCATGTACCTGATCACTTTCCTGGGGGTGGAGGAGCGGAATTTCGGGGGCCAGGAGAAGGTGCGGTTCCTGGCCAACCTCCGGAGCGTTTTCGTCAACCGGCCCTTCCTGATCCTGGCGGCTTCCACCCTGGCCACCATGACGGCCCTCAACATCCTGGCGGCCGTGGTCTCCTATTACGTCACCTACAACCTCCGCGAGCCGGGCCTCGTGGCCGCGTGCCTCGGCCTCCTCCTGGGCTGTGCCGTCCTGTTCATGCCCCTCCTGGGTTGGCTCTCCAAGCGACTGGGAAAGGCCCGGGCCTACATGTTCGCCCTGGCCGAGGTCACGGTCGTTATCCTGCTCCTGCGGTACCTGGGGGAGCGGAGCGTTGCCGCGGCCATGACCCTCTTCGCCCTGGCGGGTTTCGGCGTGGGCTCCATGTACCTCTACCCCTGGTCCATCGTGGCGGACACGATCGAGTATTCCCAGTGGAAGACGGGGATACGGCCGGAAGGGGCCCTCTACGGGTACTTCACCTTTGTCTTCAAGGTGGGAACGGCGCTCTCGGGCTTCATCATCGGCATCGTGCTGGAGCTCTTCCGCTACGTCCCCAACGTCGCGCAGTCCGCCTCCGGGCTCGAGGGGATACGGCTCCTGATCTCCTATATCCCCGCCTTCCTCTTCGCAGTCGGGATCGTCCTGCTCTCCCGGTTCGGGATAGACCGCCGGACCCACGCTCGCTACGTGGACGAGATAGCCCGGGGCGTGCACCCGGGAGCCGCCTTCGCGCCCAAGCCGGCCTTCGCCCCCGCGGATCGGGCCGGTTCTTCGAAAAGCGGCTAGGCGGGATTCCGAGTGCGGGCCAACCTCCATATCCATTCCGTCCGCTCCGACGGCACCCTCAAGCCCCGCGAGGTGGCCCAAACGGCCGCCGGGGCGGGCCTGGAGGCGGCGGCCCTGACGGACCACGACACCCTGGGGGGCGTCCCCGAGTTCCTGGAGGAGGCCCGGAGGCTCGGACTGGCCGCCTGGCCCGGCGCGGAGATCGACGTGGCGGACCGGCCCTCGGGATTCCGGGGGGAAGTCCTGGCCTACTTCCCCGGGGGGGAGTACGGCGCCGCGGGCAAGCTCCTGGCCGAGGTGGCCGAACGCCGGCGCGGACGGGCGCGGTCCTGGATGTCCCGGGTCCCGGAGGTCTTCTCCCGCCCCGACCTCTCCTACGAGGGCCTCCTTGCCTTCAAGGCCGAGACCCTGGGGGAGGGCGCCGACGGGGGGTACTGCCTGGCCAAGACGGACCTCTACCTGTACCTGAAGGCGCGGGGCGCCCTTCCCCCCTCCGCGGAGTACCGGGAGTTCCGGAAAGCCTATCTGGACACGGGACTCCTCCCCGGGGGAAAGTACCGGAAGCCCGAGCTGTCCGCGGTCGTGGAGACCGTGCGCTCCGACGGCGGAGTCTGCGTCCTTCCCCATCCCGGCCACGAGTTCGGGGACAGCCTTCGGAGGATGGAGGGCGACCCGGGGCGGCTTCGAAGGCTCCTGGAGCGGATGCGCGAAGTCGGGGTACGGGGCGTGGAGCTCTATTACTATCCCGCCGGGGACACGGAAGGGATCAACCGCCTGGTCGCCCGGACCGCCGCCGAGGCGGGGCTTTTCCTGACCTGGGGCTCCGACTGCCACGGCCCCGGGAGCGGGAAGGATACGATACGGGACTTTTCCGGGGACTTCCCCGGTTGGCCGGAGCGGTAGGCGGCTTC
>CAYTYG010000023.1:0-1901 GCA_964441515.1 uncultured Treponema sp. | reverse complement strand
TTTTTCGCCAAGGAGAGGGTATGGCTCGATGCGTGGTTCCCGATGCGGAGGAGTTGCTGGACAAGGAGATCCCGGTGCTGGACAAGGGTTTCGTGCGGCTTGTGGACTACATGGGCGGCGACGACCGCATCGTCCAGGCCGCGCGGGTCTCCTACGGCCCCGGAACCAAGACCGTCCGGGAGGACTCGGCCCTCATAGACCACCTCCTGCGGAACGAGCACACCTCCCCCTTCGAGCAGGTGGTCCTCACCTTCCACGTCAAGCTTCCCATCTTCGTGGCGCGCCAGTGGATACGCCACAGGACGGCCCGTTTGAACGAGATCTCCGGCCGCTACTCGGTCCTCCGGGACGAGTTCTACGTCCCCGCCCCGGAGGATTTGGCCCTCCAGAGCCGGGAAAACCGGCAGGGCCGCGCCCGGGAGGCTCTGCCCGACGGGGAGGCCCTAAGCGTCCTGGAGGACCTTGAGCGGGAGCAGAAGGGCGCCTACGAGTGCTACAAGGGCCGGATAGACCGGGGGCTCGCCCGGGAACTCGCTCGGATCAACCTTCCCCTTTCCCTCTACACCGAGTGGTATTGGCAGATCGACCTGCACAACCTCTTCCGCTTCCTGGCCCTGCGCCTGGACGAGCACGCCCAGAAGGAGATACGCGCCTACGCGGCGGTGATCCTGGACCTGGCCCGGAAGGTGGCCCCTTCGGCGGTGGGCGCCTTCGAGCGGAACCTTCTCTCGGGCACGCGCTTCTCCGGGAAGGAGATGGAGGCCCTGCGGCGCCTTCTCAAGGGGGAACCCTCCGGCCTCTCGGACAAGGAGGCCGAGCGCTTCGAGGAGAAGCTCCGGACCGGCCGCCAGCTGTAACCTTCGAGGCCGCCTGGAGCCGCCTCGGGGCGGGGCGGCCGCTCCCCGGTTCTACGCCCGCAGGTACTTCTTCTCTCCGATGCCGTAGACGCCGGCCGCGTCGATCTTTTCGCCCTCGCCGTTGCGGACGAATCCCTTGAAGGTGCCGAAGGGGCCGGAGTAATCGCTCCGTGCGAAGAGGAGGTTCAGCTTGATGTCGTGCCGGGTTTCGGGCAGGAATGTCAGGTCCACCATGCCCTCGGTGTCCTGGATGATCCATTCCTCGTAAATCCCCCGGGGGCGGGTTACCCTCACCGGTGGAAGGGGAAAGGTTCTCCCGTTGATCCACATGCAGTTCTCGTTGTTGCGCTCGGGATCCCGCACCTGGTTATCCGTAAGGTTGAAACCCACGCGCCGCCCCTTGCCGTCCAGCCCGAAGCCTATGACCCAGTCGTAGACCAAACGGTAGGGGTAGTAGCCCTTGTGGTCGTCCAGGACGCCCATGGCGTCGGGCCCCGAGAAGTCCACCGTCTCTCCGCCGATCTTGAGAAATCCGTTCATGGGCGAGAGGGCCTTGGTGGTATACATGGCGCGGTTCAGGCCCAGGGGGAGGCAGACGGTCTCCATGGCCGTCTGCCGGTCGTTCCAGGGCAGGACGAGCTCCCCCGCGAAGCCCGTGGACCGGCGGCTCTCCCGGTGCCCCACCCGTATCCGGAGGGCGCCCCCGGAAAGGTCCAGGGTGTACTCCAGGAAGTCCCGCCCCCCCCGGAAGGCCAGGCGGGTTCCGTCCAGGGAGGGCCCGAAGCGGAGGCTTCCCCCCGGCATGAGGCGCCGGAAGCCGAAGGACTTTCGGGTTTCCCGGTCGTAGCCCTGGAAGAGGGCCAGGGCCGCGGTCTTGGCGTCGTACAGGGCGGTCATGAAGAAGCGGCGGGAATCCCCCAGGTAGAAGGCGACCCATTCCTTCAGGCGGAAGCGCTTGAAGAAGCGGGGAACCGGGTAGTGGTAGGGGTGGTCCACGTCCAGCATGTTCGAGAGTCCGAAGGGCTTCGCGTAGGCCCCGTAGGA
>CAYTYG010000022.1:11753-17429 GCA_964441515.1 uncultured Treponema sp. | reverse complement strand
CCCCGCAAGCAGAACTTCCTCCCTTCCCTCCCGCACCAGGACGAGGGAGGCGGCCCCCGGCTCCGCGCGCACCGCGGCCAGCCCCCCCGCCGCGTAGGAGGCGTCCCGGAGCCGGCGGGTCCGGAGCCTCCGGGACTTCCCCGTCCCCAGGTCCACCTCCCGCAGCGCCGCCCTGGGCAGGTTCTCCTTGTATCCCAGGTACGAGACAAGGAGGCGCCCGCCGTCCGGGGATACGTCCAGCCTCGACACCGTGGCGTCCCCGGCGTAGGTCCGCAGCCGGGCGCCGGTGCGGGCGTCCAGGGCGTAAATCCTCCCGGCCGCGCCGTCGGCGCAGTAAATCGTCTCCCCCCGGGACGCGACGGCCGTGCTATACCCCGCGCCCGTAATCCGTTCGGCCTCGAGGACCGGCGCGGAGGGAGAAATCCAGGCCTCGAAGTCGCTCCACGCCCGGCTCAGGGGGATTCCATAGACCTGACGGAAGACCCCTTGCGCGATGCAGGAATCCCCGAGCCCCGGCGCCAGGAGCCCCCGGCCCATGCGGCCCCAGAGCTCCCGGTAGGAATCGTCCCCGTAGGTTTCCCGCAGGTATCGCGTGAAAACCGCGCCGTAGGAATAGGGCGTCCGCCCGTAGGGATACCGGTCCCAGGCACCCGCGGCCTCCCAGAAGCTCTTGAACCGCCCCTCCAGGGCGTCCTGCCGGATGTCCCCCGCCGTGAGTGGATCTGCGGCGCGGCCCAGGCCCCCCGGATCCTCCAGGGCTATCGCGGCTCCCTCGGCCAGGCTGGCCGGGGTCGTGTAGAAGGAGAGGCCCAGGGGGTCCCCGAACACGGAAACCAGGGCGTCCCCGAGGGGCGTGCGTATCGAAAGGGAGACCGCGTGGGCCAGCTCGTGCCGGAAAAGGGCCGCAAGGTCGTCCGATTGGAAGCCCAGGAAGCCGTTGGGGTCCGAGGGGGCCAGGCAGAGAACGATGCGCCGGCTGGGCCAGACGGTGAAATACCCATTCGCGGACTCGGAGTCCGGGGTCAACACGACGGGATACCGCAGCCGCGGCTCGGTCCCGAAGAAAGCCGCGACCCGGCGGTACGTTTCGTCCGCGAAGGAGGCCAGCCGTCCCGCCTGCTCCGCCAGGTCCGAGGGATGGACGATGTCGAACCACTCCGTCTTTATAATCCGGAGGGGGCGGTTCGGGGCGAAGAGGTCCGCCCCCGCGGGAAGGGCGGCGGCCGCAGCCAGGGCCAGGACGGCCGCCAGGCGGACCGGGGCGCGGGCGGCTTTCCGGGGCGGGGCCGGCCGGCATGGCGCGGCGGTCGGCCGATCGGTTTCCATGGGGACATTCTCCGCCGTCCGGGCGGAAATCTCAAGCCCGGCGGGGGTCCAGGAACCCGGCGATGTCCGGGAACCGGGCCCCGTAACGGTCTTCCAGGATGAAGCGGGCCAGGTCGAAAACCGGGGACCGGGCGTCCCGGGCTATCGCGGAGTCGGAGGTGGCCGCGGCGTCCCCCTCGAAGTCCCGTACCGGGGGATCCGCGGAGGAAGCGAGGGAGACCCCGCCGGAAATCCCCGCGGCGCGCAGGGCCTCCCGTATCCATACCGCGTGCCGGGCGCTGGCCGAAACCGGGGAATCCAGGAACACGGCGGCCTCCGAGGCGCCCAGCCCGGCCAGGGCGGAAACCGTTTGTCCGACGGCCTCCCGAAAGACATCCTCGTCGTAGACGCGGCCGTGGGCCCCGCCCGCGTCCCGCAGAAGCCCGTCGGTCGCGATAAAAAGCGGATGCCCCTTGCGGTAGTTCAGGAGGGTGAACAGGACGTTGTATCCGTCCACCGCCACCCTCGCCCCCGGGGGCAGGTCGCGGACAAGGCGCGCCGCGATCGTCCCGGAAAACTCCCGGGAAAGCACGCCCCGGAAAAGGACCGTCCGCCCCGCCTTGTCCAGGGCGTACCGATCCCCCACCAGCTTGAGGGAGGCGGCCTCCGGATAGCTTCGGTCCAGGAGAAGGCGGTAGTCCCGGACGGCTTCCGGGAAGGGCGGGCCGTAATCCATGGGGGAAAGTATAGCCCGGGCGCGGCCGCCGGTCATCCGAAGCGCGCAGGACCCGCGTGTCCGCAAAGGTCCCGGAACGACCGACGGGGCGGCCGGTCCATGTAGGAGCGCATCCGATTCCTTCTCGCCGCCCATAGGGGGCGCGCGCGGGCAAGCTCCTCCCCGGTTTATTGTCCTGGCGGTGGGCTTCCCGGCGTTGTATACTCGCCCGAAAGGAGCGGTCCATGAAAAGAACATTCGCTATCCTTGCGGCGGCCTTCTGCCTACTGGCCGTTCCCTCGACGGCCCAGACCCCCGCCGGGCGCGCCCTCTACGTCTACGACGAGGTCAACAAGGAGTCCGAGCCCTATATCCGGCGCTTCCGGGAGGCCCTGGCCGCTCGGGGCATAGCTTTCGACGAAGCGGCCGCCCGGGATCTCAAGGGAAGAGACCTGTCCCCGTACGACAGGATCGTCCTCCACGGCATGGTCATGGCCTTCAACGCGAAGTCCCCGGTACGGGATTGGCTCAAAACGGGGCCGAATCTGGCGGGGAAACGGGTTTACCTCTTCGTCACGGCGAACCGCTGGTTCCTGGACAAGCTTTTCCGGGAGCTGACGGACCTCCTTGAGAAGGCCCGCGCCAAGCCCGTGGACGCCGTGTCCATGGCCACGAAGGACGCGGACGATGGGGAGAAAACCGCGGCCGTTAAGGCTTTCGTGGAGGGGATGCGGTAAGGAGCGGGGGCGAAATCCCCCCGCGTGTACTACCCACGCGCAACCGCCGGCCGGCTCGGCGGGGTTCTCTATTCCGGCAGACCTTCTCCGGAAATGCGGACCCGCCCCTCCTCGGGGATCCGGATCTCCGTGCAGTCCCGGGCGTACAGGCGCTCCGGAAGCGCCACCAGGCAGCTCGCCCGCTCCGCCCCCAGCACGAAGGGGCCGTGATGCCAGACGCCCGGGCGGAGCGCCAGCATGGTCCCCCGGGGCACCCGGAAGGCCTCGACCAGCTCCGTCGGGAAACGGCCCGGTACCGTCCCGACCGCTACGTGCACGACGACATCCGCGTCCAGCGGCAGGATCGCCTCGCACGCGCCGTCGTGGTACTCCGAGGCGTCGACGATAGAAGGGCGCCGGTAGACCCGGCAAACCCCGAAGGAGGCGACGGTGTCGAGCCCGAGCCCCGACTGGAGCAGGTCCCGGAAAAACTCCACCGGCGGCATTCCTATCCTCGGCGGCGCGGAGCCTTCACCGTCCGGTTCGGCCATGGCGGCGAAGGCGCCGTAGCGCGAGAAGGATTCCCGGTCCAGTTCGCGGTATCGGATTTCGCGCATCCATACTTTCCTTTAGAAGCCTGAAATATCCTGGGCCAGGCCGATGAGGACCAGCTCGGATACGCAGCCCCCCTTGGTTAGGGCGCAGGCCTGGTAGACCATGTCCGCGAAGTGCTCGGGCCGCACGGCCAAGGATTCGTCCCATTCGAACTTGTCGACCCCCTGCGCGGCGCCCTGGAAGCCGGTGTTGGATCCTCCGGGCACCAGGAGGGTCACCCCGACGCCGTGGGGCCTAAGCTCCGTGTACAGGCATTTCGTGAAGGCGTTCACGCCCGCCTTGGCCGCGGAATATACCGACCAGCCGGGCCAGGATCTCCGGTCGCAGACGGAGCTGACGTTTATGATCTTCCCGCTCTTCTGGGAGACGAACTGCGGCAGGAAGGTTCTGCAGCTCATGATCACGCTCATGAGGTTTAAATTCAGGATCTTTTCGCACATCCCGTTGTCGATCTCCGTGAGGGGAGCCACCTTGCCCGCCCCGCCGGCGTAATTGATCAGGAAGTCCACCTTCCCGAAGGCGGCTAGGCACTCCTTGAGGGCCCGCTCCGAGGTTTCCTGTTTCGTGGCGTCGCCGACGAAGGAGACGACCTTCGCCCCCGCCTTCCGGCACTTCGCCGCCGTAGCCTCCAGGCCCGCCGCGTTCAGGTCGTACACCACGAGGGAGCAGCCCTTCTCGGCGAAGAGCTCCGCCGTCGCCTTCGCGAAGCCGGAAGCCGCGCCCGATATCACCGCTACCTTCCCCTGTATGGATTCGCTCATTCCTGTCCTCCTTGCCCCGGTTGGTCCGGAGTTTCTACTGGCTTAACATATGATATAACAATTGTCAACCTTTAGGTTCTATACAGCCCTCTTCCGGGGAACGCCCCGCTCAATGCATCAAAAGTCCTCCGGTCACGTCGACGGCCGCCCCGGTCATGTACGCGGCCTTGGCCGCGCAAAGGAATACCACGACCGCCGCTATCTCCTCCGGGGCGCCGAACCTTCCAAGGGGTACGCGCTCCAGATGGGCCGCCCGGTCGGCGTTGAAGCGGTCCGCGGTCATCCCGGTAAGCATGAGGCCGGGGATCACCGCGTTCGCCGTGATCCCCAGCGGCGCGCCGTCCCGGGAAAGGGCGCGGGTCAGGGAGAGGAGCCCGCCCTTGGACGCGTCGTACGCCGCCTGGCCGCTCCTCGAGCCGAGGAAAGCAGCCGGGGAAGCGATATTGACGATACGCCCCCATCCGGCGGACGGATCGAAGCGCCTCACCAGGGCGCGGGAAGTGAGAAACGAGGCGGTTAGATTCGTTTCCAGGGTAGACTTCCAAAGGTCGAGGCTCGTATCCGCCACCCGGGCGCGGGGACAGGAGGCGGCATTGTTGACCAGTACGCGAACGGAGCCCCACCGTTCCCGGAGGGCGTCGAAAAGGGCTTCGACCTCCTCCTCCCGGGAGACGTCCGCGCGAAGGGCGAGGGCGTCTTCCGCCCCGGCCTCCCGGCACGCCGCCGCGCAGTCGTGCGCGGGAAGCGGATTCCCGCGGTAGTTCACCGCCACGCGCGCGCCTTCCGCCGCGAGAGCCAGGGCTATGGCCCGCCCGAGTCCCCGCGAGGCGCCCGTCACGAGCGCCGGCACTCCGCGGAGACCGAGATCCATGAATCAGCCCCTGCCCGCCGAGCGGGCGGCCGAAGGCTGGGGCGCCAGGGCCGCCAGGACCGTCCGGGCCGTCGGTTCGTCTATGACGAGGGTCTTGACCACCCCCGTGTGGAGCGCCCCGATGATGGCGTCGACCTTGTCCGCGCAGGAGGCCATGCAGATGGCGCTCTTGGCCGCCCTGAGATTCGCTATCGGGATTCCCACGACCCGCTCCGCCTGCTCGTCGACGAGGAAGGTTCCCTTGGCGTCGAAATAGCGGGCGCAGATGTCCCCCACGGCGTGCTTCTTCACGAGCTGCTGATAGATCTCGTGCTCGCCGATGTAATTCTCCCGGTCCACGGGCTTCAGGCTCGGCAAGGCGCCGATGCCGGTGACGAGGATGTCCATCCGCTCCCATCTCTCGCGGATGGGCCGCAGGGACGAGCTGGTCAGGTACATATCGCGTTCCTCGGGGCCCGCGACCAGGGCCGGGGCGTGGATGAAAAACGGCGAGCCCCCGCAACTGTCCGCGAGAAGCCGCACCATCTCGTTGATCTGGAAGTACGGCGCCCGCTGGGCGCTGCCCCCGATCAGCGGCACGACGGAAAAGTCCTTCACCGCCAAGGGGCCGTCGCAGGCGTTCACGAATTCCAAACAGGTCCGTCCCCAGGCGAGGCCGACCACCTGTCCGTCCCGCACGATCCGGCAGAAGAG
>CAYTYG010000022.1:0-11743 GCA_964441515.1 uncultured Treponema sp. | reverse complement strand
GAGGGCGTCCGGGTCGCGGGAAGAGGTGGGTATTACGATGAAGTCGATGCCGGGATAGATCCCCCCGAGTTTCCTGGACAGTTCCTCGTCGGTCAGGGAAGGGTCGCGGACCGTGATCTCCACGATTCCCCGCTCCTTGGCCTCCGTGAGGATCATGGAGATAAGGGAACGGGAGATTCCTATCTGCTTCGCGATATCTTCCTGCTTGAGGCCGTTGATGTAGTACATCTTCGCGACCTTCACTATCAACGAAATGTCCAGGCGGGAACTCATGCTCGGAAACCTCCGCGGTTCTCAGCTATTATATTCGTTTGAAGCCCCCGCCGCAACTCGAAGCCTCCCTATTCGCCGCGGACGATCGCGATGCCGGAACTCGTACCGAGCCTCGCGGCCCCCGCCGCTATCATAGCGTCGGCGTCCTGCCGGGTCTTGATTCCCGTGGAGGCTTTAACCTGGACGCCGGGGCCCACGGCGCGCTTCATCCGCCGCACGTCCTCCACCGTCGCGCCGCCCTTGCCGAACCCGGTGGATGTTTTCACGAAGGCCGCCCCCGCCCGTACGGCGGCCGCGCAGGCGGCCTCCTTCTCCGCGTCGTCCAGCACGCAGGTCTCGAGGATCACCTTCACCGGCCGTCCCTCGGCGGCTTCGACGACGCCCCGGATGTCCGCCTCCACAGCCCCGAGCTCCCCGTCCTTGAGGGCGCCCACGTTGATCACCATGTCCAGCTCGTCGGCCCCGCACGCCGCGGCGTCCCTTGCCTCGAAGGCCTTCGCGGTCGAGGTGTTCGCGCCCAGGGGAAAGCCGATGACCGCCGCGACCTTGACCCCCGACCCCGCGAGCAGGTCCTTCGCCAGCTTGACCCGGCAGGGATTGACGCAGACGGCTGCGAATCCGTACTCCCTTGCCTCGGCGCAGAACCGCGCCACCGTCTCCCGGGTGGTGTCGATCTTCAGGACCGTGTGGTCCACGTACTTCGCGTAATCCATTCGTACATCCTTCCGCGGCCCGCCCTCAGGGGACGAGGACCGCCTTCACAGCGTTTCCCGCGGCCAGCTCCGACAGGGCCTCGTGGAAGCCGCTCATGGGCAGGCGGTGCGTTACGAGCTGCGAGAATTCCCCCGCGTGGGAACGCAGGAGCCCGACCGCCTCCCGCACGTGGGCGGGCGTGGAGTCCGAGGTTCCGTAAACGACGAGCTCCCCGTAGTGTATCGTCCTGGAGTTGATCTGAAGGATCTCCTCGCCCTGGGGCAGGCTCGCGAAAAAGGAGACATACCCGCCCTTGCGCGCGTACCCGGGCGCCTTGGCCTGCGTCGGACCGTGGGGGGCCGTGACGACGACCAGGTCGAAGCCCTCGCCGCCCGTAAGATCCTTGAAGGCCCCGTCTATCTCGGCCGGGGCCACCACGTCCGGAAAGCCGAGCCGCCGTGCGAGGTCCGCCCTCTTCCCGGGGAACTCGACGCAGACCACGCGCTCGGCTCCCTTCGCCCGCGCGGCCAGCGTGTGAAGCAGGCCGAGGGGTCCGAGGCCGAGTACCAGGACATCCTTTACCTCCGTTCCCATGGGAACCCGCGACAGCCCGTTCACCACGCACGAGAGGGGCTCGGAGATGGACGCCAGGGTCGGCTCCAGGTCGCCCACCTCGACGAGGTGGCCGAGCCGCACGGCCCGCTCGGGGATCTTCACCCAGGGAGCCATGCCGCCCGGGTAATGGAAGCCCATGGCCTCGGCGGAGCGGCAGCGGTTGGAATGGCCCGATTTGCAATGGCGGCACTCGCCGCAGCCTATCGTCGTAGCCATGACGACCCGGGAGCCCTCCTTCGGGGCGGAGGCGGACGGGTTCTGGCCCCGAGCCGCGACGGTGCCGACGAACTCGTGGCCCATGGTCATGGGAGGCTTGATGCGGGGATTGCCCTTGACGTACGACTTGATGTCGGTGCCGCAGACGGCGCAGGCCTCGACCCGGATAAGGACTTCCCCGCTCCCGGGCTCCGGAGCCTCCTCCATCCGCTCTATCCGCACGTCCTTCGGGGCGTAGTAGACGACCTTGTCGTTGGAGCCCATCAGTGCATCTCCCGGCCGCCGGAGATATTGAAGGCCTGGCCGGTGCAGTACTCGCCCTTCGTCACGAGGAACATCACGAAGTCCACGAGGTCCCGGATGTCCGTGAGCCTGCCGAGCGGTACTTTCGCCGTGAATTTCTTGATCACCTCTTCCCGCGGCATGTGCAGGTTCTCGGTATAGCCCTTGCTCACCTCGGACCAGACCCCGGTCATGTCCGTTATGCCCGGGCACAGGGCGTTCACCTTGATGTTGTACGCCGCGATCTCGTGCGCGAGGGCCTGGGTCAGGGCGATGACAGCCCCCTTGGCTGCCGAGTAGGGTACCATGAGGGCGGATCCCGTCTTGCCGGACTTGGAGGAGAAGTTGACGATCTTTCCGTCCTTCGCCTTCTTCATGTACGGCAGCGCGCCCTGGATGCAGTAGAGGGTTCCGTTCACGTTGACCCGCATCACCTTGTCCAGGAGCTCCGGCGTCGTCTCCTCGACGGGCCGCTGGTCCACGATGCCCGCGTTGTTCACGAGCGCGTAGATCGGCCCCAGCTCCGCGCCTATCCGGCCGAAGGTCTCGAGCACCGCGGCGCGGTCGGTGATGTCGAGAATATA
This sequence comes from uncultured Treponema sp., assembly GCA_964441515.1. GTDB lineage: Bacteria > Spirochaetota > Spirochaetia > Treponematales > UBA12059 > JAAYUR01. The sequence goes on along the minus strand of CAYTYG010000022.1, from coordinate 9,080 downwards.
GCCCCGCGCGGCGGCTCCGCCCGCCGCCAGGCGCTCCGCCTGGGAAGCGACCTCGGGGTTGATATCGATCAGGGCCACCTTGGCTCCCGCCTCGATCATGGCTTCCGATATTCCAAGTCCTATGCTCCTGGCCGCTCCCGTGACTACGCAGGTTTTGCCGGTCAGTTCGTTCCTCCAGCTCATATAGACTCCTCCTCTACTCTTATAACTTTTTCCATAACATATGTCAACCATCTAAACATATCTTTTCTTATCTTTCGAGCCCCCCGCATCCCCGGCCGGATGCTTAAAAAGCGGCCGGCTCTATCGACATCCCGCTAATCCTTCGAGCCAAGCCCTCCCAGAAGCGATACGGCTTCCAGCCACCTCTCGTACGCTTCCCCGTACGCCCGGCGCTCGGATCCCCTCGGTTCGAACAGCCGCCCCGGACGGGACATGGCGGCCTTCGCCTCCTCGAATCCCGCGTAGCGTCCCGTCCCGACGGCCGCCGCCATGGCTACGCCCCGGGCGCCCGCCTGGCTTGCGTCGCTCGTCTCGATGGGCCGGTCGAGGGCGCCGGAAAAGACGCGGCACCAGGCCTCGGAATTCGCCGCGCCGCCGGATAGAACCGCCCTTCCCCGCTCCAGTCCCGCGGTTTGGAGGCGCTCCAGGTGGGCGCGGTGGGCGAACGCCACCCCCTCGAAGACAGCCCGGGCTACTTCTCCGGCCCCGTGATCCGCCCGCATTCCCGCGAACGCGCCGTCCGCCCCCTTCGCGATGTCCGCCCGGCGGATGAAGGGCAGAAACACGAGGCCCCGGGCGCCGACGGGGCACCGGTCCACGGCTTCGTCCACCCGGCGCAGGACAACCGAACGGGACGAAGGAGTCCCCGCCGTCCCGCAGAGGTCCTCGACGATCCCCAGGAACCACGACAGGTTGCCCGCCGACGTGGCGCTCGACTCGACATAGGCGTACCTTCCCTCGTCCGGCCCCAGGGAGGTCTTCACCGAGGGAGGGGCAGCCAGGAGGCGGGAGTCGAAGGCGCTGTTGATGTTCCAGGTCCCCGCGATGACCGAGTAGGCGTCCGTCCCCAGGGCGCCCGAGCCCGCCGCGCAGGCGATCACGTCGAACATGCCGGCCGACACAGGCGTCCCCGCCGCCAGACCCGTCTCCTCGGCCGCCGCGGGGGTAACGCCGCCCACGACGGACGCGCTGGCGCGGACGGGAGGAAGCTTGGAAAGCGCCTCGCCCACGCCGAAGGACTCGAGGAGGCCGGGATCGTAGGACTCCGTCTCTATCCCCACCAGGCCGTTGTTGCTCGCGTCCGTCCTGTCCGTGCAGGCCGAGCCCGAGAGCCTGTAGGTGATCCAGTCCTTCGCTCCTAGGAACCAGCGGGTGCGCCCGTAATCCCCGGGGCTCGTCAATTTCAGCCATCGCATCTGGGGCAGGGATTGGCCGGCCCAGGGCCGGTGCCTTGTCCCCGGGTACGTCGGAAAGCCGCTCCGCTCGGCCTCGGCGACCACGGCGGACGCGCGGTCGTCCATCGAGGTCAGGGCGGCCCGGACGGGCCTGCCCGCGGAGTCTATGGGATACAGCCCGCCGCCGTGGCCCGAGACCGCGGCGCAGGCCACGTCTCGGCCGGACGCCCCGATCCGGGAGAGGGATTCCTTGACCGCGGCCGCGGCGAGCATCCACTGCGCGTCCATGTCTATCTCGCTCCCGCCGCCCGCTTCCCGGATCGCGGTATCCCGGACCGCGCCGGACAATTCCTGTCCGGCGTCGTCGAAGACCGCGGCCTTCGTGGCGGTAAGACCGCAGTCTATGGACAGGTACAGCTTCCCGCCCATGCGCGGCCCTCAGCTGGAAAGGCGCGCGCGCGCGCCTTCGAGCGCCGGGCGGTTCACCACCGAGCGCGGCTCGCCGCCCTCAAGCAGTTTGCGGAACTCGGCCGCGAGGAGCTTGGGGCAATGGAAGAAGGCGTCGTTCGAGCCCCCCGCCATATGGGGCGTGAGGGTCACGTTCTCCAGGGTCACCAGGGGATATTCCCTCCCCGGGGGCTCCTTGTCGAAGACGTCCAGAGCCGCCCCGGCGATCCGCCCCGCGGCCAGGGCCTCGTAGAGGGCCTTCTCGTCCACCAGGGCCGAACGGGAAGTGTTGATGATGTACGCCGTGCTCTTCATGCGGGACAGCAGCTCGGCGCCGACAAGCCCACGGGTCTCCTCGGTAAGCCGGGCGTGGACGGTCACGAAATCCGACTCGGACATCAGCGTGGGAAGGTCCACGAGCTGGACGCCTTCGGGGGCCTCCTTCACGAAGGGGTCGTAGGCCAGGACGCGGAGATCGAAGCCGGCGAGGCGCTTGGCAACCTTGCGGCCGATCTCGCCGAAGCCTACGATGCCCGCGGTCTTGCCGGGCAGGTCGGGTATCATCCCCGAGTTGGGGTATTCCCGTATCCAGCACCCCTCCTTGAGCCCCAGGTGGCCGCGGCAGATGTTCCTCGCCTCCGCCAGGAGCATGCCCACCGCGAAATCGGCGACGGAGTCCGCGTTGCGCCCCGGGGTGTTGAGCACGACGATGCCCCTTCGGGTCGCGGCGGCCACGTCCACGTTCTCCGTCCCCGCGCGGAGGACGCCGATCGCCTTGAGATCCGGGGCACGGTCCAGAAGGGATTCCGTGACCGTGCAGAATTGGGTCACGAGGATATCCGCCGACCGCGCCGCCTTTAGCACTTCCTCCGGCGGCTCGTGGGCCGAGGCCCCGCCCTTTTCCACCTTGAGGCGGATCTCCTGGAGCTCCTGGAAGCCCGAGAGCGGCCAGTCCAGGGTCCCGATCTCCAGACCGAGTTCCTCGAGAGGGGAAAAGCCCTCCCGGATGTACTTCTGGGGGATGAAGAGATCCCCGATGCCGACTAGCCGCACACTCCCCCCTTGCCCTACCGGGCCAGCATTCCGCCGGTGGCGTCGTAGGTGGCGCCGGTAAAATAGTCGGCCGCGGCCGACACCAGGAAGACGGCGAACCGGGCTATCTCTTCCGGCTTCGCGATCCTTCCGATCTGTATACGCTTTTCGTAGTAGGCCCGGTCCGCCTTGAGCGCCTCCGAGGACATCGGCGTCTCCACCATACCCAGGGCGATCGCGTTGACGTTGATGCCCTTGGGCGCCACCTCCCGGGAAAGGGAGATCGTGAAGGTAACCACTCCCGACTTGGCCGCGGCGTAATGGGCATGCCCCGTGGTGGAGCCGTTGAAGGCGGCCTGGGAGGTCACGTTGAGGATCTTTCCCTTCCTCCCCGCGGCGATGGCGCGCTGCACGAAGCGTTGGCTCGTCAGGAAGACCGCGGTGAGGTTCACGTCTACGGTCCTCCTCCATTCCGCCAGGGTGATGTCCGTCACGAAATTCGTGGGCCAGAGCCCGGCGTTGTTCACCAGGATGTCCGCGGAGCCGAGCAGCTCCTCGGTCCGGTCGATGAGGGCGGCGCAGTCCTCCGGGGAGGTCAGGTCCGTCCGGATCGCCTCGACCCGCACGCCCGTTGCGGCGCAGCGGGAGGCTACTTCCCGCGCCCGGTCCAGGTCGATATCCGACACGATCACGTTCGCGCCTTCCCGGGCGAGGAGGGAACAGACGGCCTCCCCCACACCGCCGGCGCCGCCGGTCACGACTGCGTTCTTTCCTTTCAGTCCCAGATCCATGTCCGTTTACTCCTCAATGCACCGACCGCCGTATTCCCCGTACGACCGGAACCCCGGCGGGCATCCCTATCTCGGCGGCCGGGATACGGCGGCCCCGAGGATGAAGAATCCGCGGCTCATTCCTTGCACAGGGCAACCGCGGATTTCATGATCAGCTCCTGGTTCGCCTCTTTCCGGTCGAAGATCCCGCTTGTACACCCCTCGTGCATCACGAGTATCCTGTCGGACAGGGCGAGGATCTCGGGCAGCTCGGAGGAAATCAGGAGTATGGACATTCCCTCGTCCGCCAACTCCGTGATGATCCGGTGCACCTCGGCCTTCGCGCCGACATCGATGCCCCTCGTCGGTTCGTCCAAAATGAGGACCGCCGGCTTCGTGGCCAGCCATTTGCCGAGGACGACCTTCTGTTGGTTTCCGCCGCTCAGTTCCCGGACGACTTGCTCCCTGGATACGACTTTCACCTTCAAGTCTTCGATATACTTGTCGCTCAAGCTGTTCTCGAATCCCTTGTTGATGAAGCACTTCAGCTTCGCGAGCGCGGAGTGCACGCTTAGGGTCAGGTTTTCGCGGACGGTCATCGGCAAAACCAGCGCCTGGTTCTTTCTGTCTTCGGGCAAGTAGGCGATCCGGTGCCTCACGGCATCCGCGGGATTCGAGATCTCGACGGGCGCTCCGTTCAAGATCAATTCCCCCTCCGTCTTCCTGTTGCAGCCGATAATGAGTTTCGCGAGTTCCGTCCGTCCCGCCCCCACGAGCCCCGAGAGCCCCAGGATTTCCCCCCTTTTCAGCGTGAACGATACGTTCCGGACGAAGGGAGGTCCGGAATAATTCCTTACCTCCAGCACCACGTCGTCCCTGGAAGCGCCTTGCCGGGTTGAAAAAAAACTATCGATTCCCCGCCCTACCATCATGGACACCAACGTATCCGCCGTGCAGCCCCGGGTAGCCGTTTCCCCGACCTTGCGGCCGTCCCGAAGGACGATAATCCGATCGGTGATTTGCAATACCTCGTCCAGCTTGTGGGATATGAAAATTATGGAGATCCCGTTCGACCTTAAATCCTCCATCACCCGGAACAAGAGCGAAATCTCTTTCTCGGTCAGGGAGGAGGTGGGCTCATCCATGATCAACACCTTCACCTTGAACAGCAGCGCCTTGATGATTTCGGTCATCTGCTGCTGCGCCACCCCGATATTCCCGACGAGTTCCTCAAGGTTCAGGCTGATCCCGAGTTTCGCGAAGAGCTTCCGGGCCGCTTCCCTTTCCGCCCGAAAATCCACGAAGCCGAACCGGTTCCTTATTTCATTTCCCAAAAAAAGGTTCTCTAGAATCGACAGATTGGGGATAAGGCTGAGTTCCTGGAAAATCGTGCTGATGCCCCTGGAGTGGGCTTCCTTCGTGTCCCGGAGGACAATCGTACTCCCCCGGAACCGTATATCTCCCGCGTCCGGCTGGTACACGCCGGTCAATATCTTGATCAACGTCGATTTGCCGGCCCCGTTCTCTCCCAGCAAACCGAGTACCTCGTTTTCCTGGATGCCCACGCTGACATCGTCCAAGGCTTTCACCCCGGGAAACGCCTTGCGGATGTTGTTCATTTCAACCAGGTAGTCCGTCACTTTGCTTCTCTACCTTTTGTTTTTCAGCTTATCGACGAGCGCGGCAAGGATGATGATCACGCCGATGATCAGCGTCTGCCAGTAAACCGAGACCTTGACCAAGACCAGCCCGTTTCGGATTATGCCCATGATGGCGGCGCCGATGATGACGCCGAGGACGCTGCCGACCCCTCCCATCAGCGAAGTCCCGCCGATGACGGTTGCCGCGATGGCGTCCATTTCCCAGCCTTCCCCCATGGCCGACTGCGCGGAATTGAAGCGGGCGACCAGGATGATTCCCGTCAAGGCGGACAAAAAGCCCGAAATGCCGTATATCGTCAACTTGATGGCCTTCACGTTGATGCCCGAGAGTATCGTCGCTTCCTCGTTGCCCCCTATCGCGAACACCCTCCTTCCGAAAACGGTAAACCGCAACACTACATGGCACACAAGGGCGCAGACGCTGAAGAGTACGACCGGCATCGGGACTCCCAGAACGTCGCTCTGCCCGAATCGGATGAACCCGGGAGAGATCTCCGTGATCGGCCAGCCCTTGGTAATGATCCAGATCGCGCCTCTGCATATGCTCAGCATCGCCAGGGTCACGATGAACGGCGTAATCTTCAGATAGGAGATCAAGTACCCCGTGACCAATCCCGAGCAAACCCCGGTCACCAGGCCGAATCCCACGGCGAGGACGGGGTGCACCCCCACCGACATGGCATATCCGCTTATCACCCCGCTCAGCCCCAGGAGGGAGCCTACCGACAGGTCGATGCCCCCCGTCAGGATGACGAACAGCTCGCCCAAGGCGACGATGGCTACGAACGCGATCTGCCGGGACACCTGGAACATGTTTCGCTGGGACAGGAACTTCGGTTCGACGATCGATATCAGGGACACTATGATGATCAGCGCCAGGAAAATCGCCGACTCTTTCTTCTGGAACAGGGATCTCAAAAGGCCCGGCTTCGATTTCCTGCCGCCGATCATCGGTTCGATCTCTCCAGGGGTCTCGGTCTTCATACGATATCAACCTTGAATATGGCCCAGGCTATAACCGGCCCTCTTCGACGGACGCCCGCCGTATCTATCGGACGAATCGCCGAAAAGGGCCGCTTAATCCCATCTACTTCCGGATCTCCTTCTTCATATCATCCATGTAATTGTCAACGTTTTTCTTTTCGACGAAGAGAATGCCCGTGTCGATCACCTTGGGTATTTCTTTTCCGGCCTTAGCGTCGATCAGGCGCTCTACGGAAACCCACCCCATTTTGTAGGTCTTTTGGACGATGCAGAAGTCGATCAGCCCCTCCCGGATGCCCTCCAGGGTTTCCTTCAAGTCGTCGAAGCCCGCGACCAGGATGTCTTTCTTTCCCTGCTCCTTGATGACGACCGCGGCGGCTGGGGCTCCATAGGCCGATACGCCGAAAATGACCTTCAAATTGGGATAGGTTCCGATGACCGCTTCGGTTTTGTCAACGGCGACGGAGAAATTGCTCTTCGTATCCTCCACCGAGACGACCTTCAGGCCGGGAGCGAACTGGGCCAGGGCATCCCGGAAGCCCTTGGCCCTCTGATTGAGATTCGTCGCCCCAAGCTGCTCCTGCAGGATGACGATATCCCCACTCTGGCCTTTCAGTATTTCCGCGATTTTCTTGCCCGCCTCAAAGCCGGCCATTTCGTTGTCGGTCCCGATATAGGTCAGGGCTTTCGTCGAGGGGGCGGCAGCGTCGAAGGTGATCACCTTGATACCGGCCTTTACCGCTTCATCGACAACCCCGATGAGGCCTTCATCCTCCAGGGCGGAGATGGCGATGCCGTCCACGCCCCGGACGATCAGATCCTCGATGACCTTGACCTGCAGGGCCAGGTCACCCTTGGCGGGGGCCTCGAATTCCGACAGAATCCCATGCTCGGCGCAGGCGTCCTTGAAGCCCTCGTAGCAGGGTTCATAGTAGGGATGAACCAGCTTGGGCACCATCACGAAGGTTTGCTGCTTCTTCTCCTGCTTCGCGCAGCCCGCAGCGAGCAACAATGCCAACAGGCATAGACCCAAGGTAAAGAGCCTTCCCTTCCTCATTTGATCCTCCTTAACGAATTTTGGCTACCTTTTCTTTACAATAGCCGCCATACACCGCCGAATATCCGCATCCGCCGCGATCGGCCCTCGATATTCCGAGCCGGACGATCGTTCTCATGCCTTCCGCCGTTTCGCCATCGTGTCGATGGTTACCGCCATCAGAAGCACCAAGCCCTTGACGATCTGTTGGTAGTATTCGCTGACATCCAACAGGATCATGCCGTTCGCGAGGACGCCGGTGATAAGGACGCCGACGAACACGCCGACCAGAGACCCCTCGCCGCCCATGATGCTTACCCCGCCCAAAACGACGGCGGTGATGACGTCCATCTCGTAGCCGGTCCCGATCTTCGGCTGGCCGGTGTTGATGCGCGACAGCATGATCATGCCGGCGAGCCCCGTGAGCAGGCCCGACAGGACGAAGCCCATGGTTTCGATGCGGGCGGTATAAACCCCCGACAAGCGCACGGCTTCCCGGTTGCCCCCGAGTCCGTAGAGGTACCGCCCGAACTTCGTGCGGTTCAGGAATACCCACCCCGATATGAAAACGCCCAGCATGATGAGCACCGGTATCGGGACGACTCCGAGATATCCCTGGCCGAGGGTCTTGAAGGACTCCGGCATTCCCCAGACGGGCATTCCGCCGCAGCAGACGAAACAGATGCCGCGAAGTATCGTCATCATCGCCAAGGTGGTGATGAGGGCGGGAACCCGGACATAGGCTACGAACAGCCCGTTTATCAAACCGATTCCCGCGGACAGGGCCAGCATGACCAGGACCGCTCCCCAGATGGGGAACCCGGCGGAGGTCATCAAGAGGGCGCCCACGATATTCGTGATGCCCATGACCGAGCCGACGGAAAGATCGATGCCGGAGGTCAGTATGACGCAGGTCATTCCCACCGCAGAGATGCCGAGCATGGAAACCTGACGCACAACCATCAGCAGATTCCCGGTGCTGAGGAACGAATCGCTCATGAGGGAGAAAAAAAGAACCAAGGCGAATAGCACTCCGACGATCGCGAACTTCTTCAAAGACCCCACTCCCGTTATCGTCATGGCCGTCACTCCCCGGACGCCAGTTGGAGGACCCTGTTCTGGGTCGCCTCCCGGCTCGCTATTTCGCCGGTAATCCGGCCTTCATACATGACTACGATCCTGTCGGTCATTCCGAGAAGCTCGGGCATTTCCGAGGAAATGAAGATGATGCCTTTCCCTTGGGCGGCTAGATCCGCGATAAGCTCATATATCTCCTGCTTGGCGCCGACATCAATACCCCGGGTCGGTTCGTCGAAAATTATCAGGTCGCAATTCGTCGCGAGCCACCTCGCCAGTACGACCTTCTGCTGGTTCCCCCCGGACAACTCCTTCACTTTTTTTTGGAGGTTCGGGGTGGCTATCCGAAGGCGCGACTTGAATTTCTCCGCCCTGGCCTTCAATAGGCCTTGCGCGATGATCCCGAATCTGCTCACCTTCTCAAAGGAGCTGTAGGCGATGTTTTCCATCACGGAAAGCTCGGCGATGATGCCGTGCTGCTTGCGATCCTCCGGGATAAGCCCGATCCGGAGTTTCACGGCCCTGTTCGGGTTCTTGATCCTCTCTTCCTTCCCCCGGATGAAGATCCTGCCATCGGAAATCGCGTCGGCCCCGAAGATCGCGCGCCCAAGCTCCGTTCGGCCCGCTCCGACGAGCCCGCCGAGATGCAGCGGGCGCTGGACGCCTACCATTTCGG
>CAYTYG010000021.1:11879-17512 GCA_964441515.1 uncultured Treponema sp. | reverse complement strand
CGGGGCCTGGAGGCCCTGCGCGGCCGCATCGAATCCGTCATGAAGTCCAAGCTGGGCATACAGCTCAACGTCAAGCTTGTGGAGCCCAAGACCATAGAGCGCTCCATCGGCAAGGCCAAGCGCGTACTGGACAAGCGAAAGATTTAGGGGGTGCCATGCAGATCAAGCAGGTTTCTGTCTTTTTGGAGAACAGCGCGGGCCGGCTCGCGGAGGTGACCGAGGTCCTGGCCCGGGCGAACGTGGACATCCGGGCGCTCTGCGTGGCGGACACCCGGGATTTCGGGATACTCCGGCTCATCGTGGACAAGCCCGAGGCGGCGACGGAAGCCCTGGCCAAGGCCGGCTACACCACCCGCGCCACCGACGTCCTGGCGGTGGAGCTGGAGGACCGCCCCGGCGGCCTCGCCCGGGTCATGAGGATCTTCAAGGAGAGCGGCGTCAACATCGAGTACGTCTACGCCTCCCTGGAGGGCCAGGTGGGCAAGGCGGTCGTGGTCTTCAAGGTGGAGGACATAGAGCTCGGGCAACGGATCGTGCAGGAACACGGGCTTTCCATGCTGGAGAAATTCTAAGAACCCACGGGAGCCGGACGCGGTCCGGCCCCCGGCCCCCTTGCCTTGTCCGCCGGAGGCGAATCATACTGGCCTCCCCCGCGCCGGAATCCGGCGCGACGCGGGAGGAAGCATGAAAATCGACGAAGAGGCAACCGGAAGCCGAACCGGGCCGGCCGGAACCGTACCGTCTCCCCGGGGCCGGGGTTTCCTGGGAGGGGTGGCCGGCTCCTTTTCCATCTACCGGGGTCTTCCCCGGCCCGTCTATACCCTTTTTTTCGCCACGGTAGTCAACGGAGTCGGCATATTCGTCTTTCCGTTCCTGACCCTTTTCCTCACCCGCAAGATGGGAATGGGGGAAAAGGCGGCGGGGGACTTCATGCTCCTGGCCTCCCTGGCCTACGTCCCGGGCATCCTGGCGGGCGGGAAGCTGGCCGACCTGTTCGGGCGGAAGCGGGTGATGCTGGTCTCCCAGGCCCTGGCGGGCTTGGCCTTCGTGCCCTGCGGCTTCCTCGGAACGAGCCCCGCGGTTCCCTGGCTCATCCTGGCGTCCCTTTTCTTCGACGGGGTAACGGACCCCGCCCGCTCCGCCATGAGCACGGACGTGACCACCCCGGAAAACCGTCAGGCCGCCTTTTCCCTCCTCTACCTGGGGCACAACCTGGGATTCGCGTTCGGACCCCTCGTCGCGGGCTTTCTCTTCGAGAACGCCCCCCGGTGGCTCTTCTGGGGCAACGCGGCGGCCATCCTTGTGGCCCTCGGCCTGGTGGCGGCCTTCGTCCCGGAGACCAAGCCGACGGAGGTGCAGATCCGGGAGAGCCTCGCGGGGAATTCCACGGAGCGGGCCCACGAGGGGAACCTCGTCTCGGCCCTGAAGTCCCGGTCTTTCCTCCTGTCCTTCGTGGCCATAGCCACCTGGTACGGCTTCGTCTACGCCCAGCACCTCTTCGCCCTGCCTCTGCAGCTCCAGGAGCTCTTCGGCGTCGGGGGCCCCAGGATCTACGGGGCCCTCATGACCCTGAACGCGGCCATGGTCATCGTGTTCAACGCCCCCATCGTGACCGCGCTCCGGCGCCAGCGGCCCATCGTGAACATGGCGATCGCGGGTTTTCTCTACCTGGCCGGCTTCGGCATGATCGCCTTCATCCGGATCCCGGCCCTCTTCTTCGTTTCCACGGCCCTCTGGACCCTCGGGGAGATCGTCCACGCCACGAACGAGGAGGTATACACCGCCAACCACACCCCCATGTCCCATCGGGGGCGCTTCAACGCCGTGCTTCCCCTCATACGGGGCGTGGGGTTCTCCATGAGCTCCTCGGTGGCCGGGAGAATGATCGAGGGCGTCGGGCTTTCGGCCGTATGGCGCCTCCTGGCCGCCGTGGCCCTCCTTACGGCCCTGGGCCTGCTTGTCCTGGACCGCGTGGAGAGCCGGACGGTCCGGGGCGGGCGTCCCCCCGCCGCCGGGGCCTGAGGGGGCGGTTCCTTTGCCGGCCGACCGCGACCGGCCTAGAATCATTAAGGGCCCGCGGGGCGGGCCGAGGAGGAAGCATGGAATATTACGAAATTCCCGTGGACATGGCCTACGAGCTCCAGAACGCGGGCGGCCTCGTCCTGGTGTGCACGCGGGGGCCGGACGGCCGCTACGACCTCGCGCCCGTGGCCTGGTGCTGCCCCCTGGACTACGCCCCAGCCTCCCGCCTGATCGCGGTGATGGACACGGGGCACAGGACCTATGCGGATCTGGTCGAATCCGGCGAGTTTGCCCTCGCCCTGCCCTCCAAGGCGCAGCTCGACCTTGTCCGGAAGACAGGGTCCGTTTCGGGGGTCGATGTCGACAAGTACGAGAAATTCGGCCTTCCGGCCTTCCCCGGCAAGACGGTCGACGTCCGAATCCCCGAGGGAGTGGCCGGATGGTTGGAGTGCCGCCTACTGCGCATCGTGGTGGAGGGCACCTCGGGCGTGGTGATGGGCGAGGTGCTGCGCGCCGCCGCCCGCCCCGACGCCTGGAAGGAACGCGTCCATTACGTCCGCGAGGGGCTGATGTTCGCGCCGGGGGAGACCCTGGGGTAGGGGTCGCGTTCCGGGGCCGTACCGGCGCGCGCCGTTTCCTCAGGCCGACTTCTTCTCGGCGTTCCCCTCCGTCTTTCGGCCCTCGAGTTCCCTATTTAGCCGGGACGCCAGCAGGACGGTCAGGAATACGGTAAGGGCATCCGCGGCGGGCTGAGCCCAGATGATGCCGCCAAGGCCGAAAAGCCGCGGCAAGACGAGGATAGCCGGGACGAAAAAAAGTCCCTGACGGGATATGCTTAATATACCCCCTTCGCGCCCCTTGCCCAGGGCCAGGAAGCGGGCGGTATGCACCATCTGGAATCCGAAGAATCCGAAGAGGATCCCGTTGGCCCGAAGGGCCCGGCTTCCGATCTCCAGGACCTCGGGGTCCGTGCTGAACAGACCCAGGATGGGTCCTGGAATCAGGAGCAAAGCCAGGGCGGCGGCGGCGCAGAAAACGGTTGCCCATTTCAGGGAAACCCTTGTGGCGTAGGCCAGGCGGCCGTAGTTCCGGGCCCCGTAGTTGTATCCCGCCACCGGCTGGTAACCCTTTATGTACCCGAAGATCACGAAGGTTCCCAGGGTGAGCACCCGGGTAACGATCCCCATGGCGGCCACGACGGAGTCGCCGTACCGGCTGGCCGCGGTGTTCGTCAAACCCAGGGCCGTGCTCGTGAGGAGCTGGAACACCAGGATGGGGATACCCACCTTCAGGATTTGGCCGTAGATCGTCCTGTCCGGCCGGAAGTTTCGGAGGGAGAACGAGAAATGGCTTTTTCCCCGGAGGATGTAGCCGGCATAGAGGGACGCCGACATCGCCTGCGCCGCGACTGTTGCCCAGGCGGCGCCGCGGATCCCCCATCCCAGGGTGTAGATGAACAGGGGGTCCAGGATCGCGTTGCCGCCGCATCCCACGAACATCGCTATCATGGCCCGCTTAGCCGCTCCCTCCGCCGTGATGATGTTGTTCATCGTGACGTTGAAAATGTTCAGGATAGCCCCGGCGATGAACACGGCCGCGTAGTCCCGGGCGTAGGGGAGGATCGTGGGCGTGGCGCCGAGGGCGGCGAGCAGCCTGTCCAGGAAACAGAGGGCCAGAGCGATGGAGGCGGCCCCCACGATTATACTGGTGGCCAGAGCCGTGGATGCGGTCCGGTCCGCCTGCCCCTCGTTCCCCTCGCCGAGAAGCCGAGCCAAGTACGAAGAAGCCCCGCTGCCGAACATCATTCCCAGGCCTATGATGACCTGCCCGATGGGGAAGGTGACGGAAACGGCCCCCATATGGGCCGTCCCCAGGGCGCCCACGAAGTAGGCGTCCACCACGTTGTAGAGCGCGCTGACCAGCATCCCGATCATCGCGGGCATGCCGAGTTTCCACAGGGCCTCCGGGATGGGAGCGTCCTGCAGCAGCCGAAGCCTGCTGTCTTTCGTTTCCATGAATAACTCCTTGTGTTTTATTCCGCGAAATGTATAGCTGCTATACATAACCGGAAAAATTAACGATACGAGGAAAGCCGTTCCTCCAGGGTCTCGAGGAATTTTCCCAGGAACTCGCGCTCCCGGTCGGAAGAGCCGGACAGTATCCCCTCGATTTCCCTCTCCAGCTCCTCGTGCATCGCCTCGTGGGCGGAGTAGGCCTTTTCCCCTTCCCGGGTGAGGCGGAGGAGGACCCTCCTCTGGTTGGTACTGTCGGTCTCCTTGATCAGCATTCCCTTGTTCTGCAGTTTCCGGGCGATCTGGGATACCGCGCCTTTCGTGATGCCCAGCTTTTCAGCCACGCTGGATATGTGGAGGCCCTCATGGTTCTTGATGAATTGGATCATGTGGATCTCTGCGAAGAAAAGTTCCCGGCCCGTGCCGTATCTGCGGTTCTCCCTCTCAATTCTGTTGAATTCTTTGATGACCCGGAGAAGAGCGTGGCTGACCTTTGTGCGCCGTTTGAAACCGTCCAGCGTCATGCGTATAATGTATAGTAGCTATACGTAATCGTCAAGGCTTCCCTGCCGCTCCGCCGGGATGGGGCGAAGCCGCTCCCTCCCCGTACCGGCCGAGGGGTCCGCTTATCCCTGCGCCGAACCCCGGTTCCTTATCGCTTGATCCGGGTCTCCACGTACTCGCCGTTCCGGTAGACCTCTTCCTTTACCAGCGTCCCGCCCTCGTAGAAGGACTGGACGCCCTCCTTCCTTCCGTCGACGAACTCCACGGTGGAGGATACGGCCTCGTCCTCCTCGTACCAGGTCCAGGTTCCGGCCTGACGGTCGTCCGCGAAGCTACCCTCCTGGAAGAGGGCTCCGTCGGGGGTGTAGATTTTGTACGGGCCGTTCTGCCTGCCGGCGGCGTAGGTCTGGACGCTCATGGGATTGTCCGTGGAGTAGAAGGATGTAACCTCCCCGTCCAAGAACCCGTCCCGGTAGGAGGCCGAGACCCCCGCCCCGCCCTCCAGGGTGGGGGAAAGGGACCCGCTGCCGTCCGCCACAAGGCGTCTGCCGTCGGTCCCATAGTAGTCCTTTAGGTATTCCCGGCCGTCCCGGAACTCGTAGACCCGCCGGGGCTTGCCGTCCTCGTACCATTCCCGCCATACGCCGGACCGGATTCCGCCCCGGACGTCCCCCTCCGCCGCGATCCTGCCGTTTTCGTGGCGCTCCACGTAGCGGCCTTCCCCGTTCGCGACGGTTTCGCGGTTTCCGTCCTTCTGGTAGAGGATATGCTCGATCCCGTCCCGGTACTCGCGCCGGAGGACCAAGTCGCCGGAGTCTGAGAAGGTCTCCCAGACGCCCGCATTTTCTCCCCCCTCGTAGTTCTCCCGCCGGAGGAGGATTCCGGAATCCGAATAGTAGAGCCACTCCCCGTCCTGGCGGTCCAGGCTCATCCGGCCCGAGGAGCTAACCTTGCCGTTCGGGTGGTACTCCTCCCAGGGGCCGGTCTTGCGGTCGTACTCGCAGGAGCCCCGGGAGCTGACCGTTCCGTCGGGATGGTAGAGGATGTTTTCCCCGTGCGCGAAGCCCGCCTTCCATTCCTTGCGTTCCGTGACCG